>JAAYPP010000049.1 GCA_012519765.1 Lentisphaerota bacterium | reverse complement strand
TAAAGGAAGAAATTATGAGTGAAACATATCGCGATTCAAATGGTAATAATGTCGAACCACGCCCGCACCGTTTTTTTAACTCATGCCTGCTGATTCTATGCGGTTTCGCATTAGCGGGAATTTTGCTTTTTGTCACCTTGTTCATCATTATCGGTTCGCTCAGCAGCGGCATCGGCAGTATTGCCGAACAACTGACGGCAACCAAAACAAAATCGCTGGGCGACAAATACGAGTACAACTATGTTTCCGGAATCGAAGATGCCAAAGAAACGGTTTTGATTGTTCAGATCAACGGTATCATCGTCAATCGGCTTGAATCTTCATTCGGCAGTACCCATCAATATACGGCAGCCGACGAAGTGTGCGAAATTCTGGATCTGGCTGCGCTGGATTCTACGGTCAGAGCGGTGGTGATCAGTATTGATTCGCCCGGCGGCGAGGTGGTTGCCTCCGACCGTATCTATCGCGCGATCCTGAATTTGCGCCGCAACCGGACTCCGGTAATTGCGCAGATGGGGTCGCTGGCCGCCAGCGGCGGCTACTATATCGCTGCCGGCTGCGATTATATCATCGCCAACCCCATGACTACCACCGGCAGTATCGGCGTGATTATGAGTGCGTTGAAATATTATGAGCTGATGGCAAAAATCGGCGTTTCCACCGAAAATTATACTTCCGGTCGGATGAAAGATATGCTCAGCGGGAGCCGACCGACCGGAATTGAGGAAAAAACCCTGGTTCAGCAACATATCAACGCGGTTTATGAGCAGTTCGTTCAGGTGGTGGCCGAAGGACGCAGTGGGCTGACAGTAGAAAAAATAAAAAACAGTGAAATCGGGGATGGACGCATTTTTCTCGGCACCCAGGCACTTCAGCTCGGGATGGTTGATGAACTCGGCTATGAAAAAGATGCTGAACTTAAGGCCGTTAAAATGGCCAATCTGAAAGAATACAAGGTCGTCAGAGTGCGGCGCGGATTTTCGTTGAAGAATTTGCTGATGTCGGCAGAAAGTACGTCAAAGCTTAACATTGCCTTGCCCGGCGTCGCTCCATACCGGCTCGAAGCCGGCAAACTCTATTTTCTCCCGGATTTTCAGCAGTAATTCCGGCTTTTGGATAAAATCATCGGTATATAGAATAAGGAAAAAATTTATGGTTGAAATTGGAACACCGTTATCGCCGTCAGCTACCAAGGTGATGTTGCTTGGCGCGGGCGAACTCGGCAAAGAAGTGGCGCTGGAACTCCAGCGGTTCGGAGTTGAAACAATTGCGGTTGACCGTTATGAAGGCGCACCCGCACAACAGGTTGCGCACCGCTCTTATACCGTTTCCATGCTTGACGGTAAGGCGTTGCGCGAAATCATCGAAAAAGAACGCCCGGATTATATCGTCCCCGAAGTGGAGGCTATTGCCACCGCGACTTTACTGGAGCTGGAGCAAGAGGGATTCAAAGTTATTCCGACCGCGAATGCCGCATTTTTGACGATGAATCGCGAAGGCATCCGCCGTCTTGCCGCCGAAACGCTGGGCATCATGACTTCGCCATATCGTTTTGCTGCCGAACGTGAAGAGTTTCAGAGTGCGGTTCAAGAAATCGGAATACCTTGCGTCGTCAAACCGATAATGAGTTCGTCCGGGCACGGGCAGAGTGTTATCAGGTCGGCAGCCGATATTGATGACGCCTGGCGCAAGGCGCAGGAAGGCGGACGCGCCGGCGCCGGCAAGGTGATTGTCGAGGGTTTTGTGCAGTTTGATTATGAAATTACCTTGCTGACGGTACGTCATGCCGGAGGGACTTCTTACCTGCCGCCGATCGGGCATATTCAGATTGACGGCGATTATCGCGAATCCTGGCAGCCGCAACCGATGTCGCGTTCCGCGCTCGCCAAGGCAGAAGAAATCGCCGGGAAGATTACCGGCGCGCTCGGCGGTAACGGTATTTTCGGAGTTGAACTGTTTGTTTGCGGTGATGACGTTATTTTCAGTGAAGTTTCGCCCCGTCCGCACGATACCGGGATGGTGACGATGATTTCTCAGGAACTTTCAGAATTTGCCTTGCATGCCCGCGCTATTCTCGGGTTGCCGATTCCGGAAATAAAATTCTGGAGTCCGGCTGCGTCCAAGGCGGTGGTTGTGGACGGCGAATCCGACCAAGCCGTTTTCGCGAATCTCGATCAAGTGCTGGCGGAGCCCGGTACTGCCATGCGTATTTTCGGTAAACGCGAAGTCAACGGACATCGCCGCATGGCGGTGCTTCTGGCGCGCGGCAGTGACCATGAAGACGCATTAGCCAGAGTGCGCCGTGCTTATGACAAACTTAAGGTCAATATCTGATGAATTGCGGCAGTCTGTCCTGGTCCTGGTCACGTGACAGACTTTTTAGTTTCTGCCCCCGGGCATATTGGCTTTATTATCATGGTGCCGGCGGCGGCTGGAGTGCTCTCGCCGAACCCGAATTGCAGCAAATTTACCGTTTAAAAAAAATGATTCCCGGCAACTGGTGGCTCGATCAACTCTTCAGCGAAGCACTGCGTTCCACCCTGCCGTTTTCAGGGAAAGGCTTTGCGGCGGCGGTGAGCAAATTATTTGATCGCGGTTGCGGTCAGATCAGACGCCGTGACTGGCTTCAGGATCCGGGCACCCTTAATATTGCGGAGATTTATTATTCGGAAATCGAGCCGGAACTTTTTTTAAAAAATTCCCGACGCGAATTGCGGCGCAGACTCGAAGTTCTTGAGTCAAGTCCGCTGCCGCAGATTCTCACACAAATCGGCGAAATCGACCGTTGTCTGCTTCAATATCCGTGTGAAATCGCCGTCGGCGCCGTAACCGCCTGGTGCAATCCGGTTATCGCCTGGCATGATCAAGGTCAGTTGCTATTTCTAAATCAACTCAATCCCGATTCGGAACGTTTTTCCGCCACCCTTCAATGCGTGCTTGCCATGCAGAAATTTCAAATTCCGCCTTCACGGGTCGGTTTTGTCGGATACAACTACGAAACCGGTGAGTTTCGCGAGTTTTCAGCCAAAGCATTGGAAATTTCAATTACCCTGGCGGACATCGAAAAACGCGCTTTTTCCCTTAATCCGGTCGCCTTCATGCCCAATCATGAAAATTGCCCGTCCTGCCGCTTCCGGCAATATTGTGCGGACGTCCCCGAAGATCAGCATCCGATTTATTCAGCTTGATTTCCCCTTTTTTTCTAAAAATTGGCATATATAGTTCATAAACGTATTAAAAGCGCAAATAATTTCCAATATTTTTTCTATTATTGTATTACAAATCATTGAAAATAAATAAAAACGCAATATAATTAATACAGGTCATCAAAAAAGAGGTGTTATGATGAAAAGTTTAAGAATGCGCGATTTGACTTTGGCGGAGTTATCTGAATATCTTAAAACCAACCAGACGATTATAATTCCCTATGCTTTATGCGAACAGCACGGTCACCATCTGCCGCTGGATGTGGATATCCGTAACGCTGAATTCTGTGCGGAAAAGCTGGCGGCGGAATTGGGCTGCCTTTGGGCGCCGCCTTTGAATTACACGTTTTCGGGTGGAATGCTGCCGGGCACCATCAACGTCAAGCCCAACACGTTTTCAAATCTGGTCGGGGAAATTATTGAATCACTGACGCTTCAAGGATTCCGTAACTTTATCATTTTACCCGGTCATGGCGGCAGTGAATCGCTGATTCATCTGAAAGAGTCGTTGCGTATTTTGAAATGGCTTAATCCGGCATTGCGCGAAACTTTGATCATGCTGGTCCAGATTTGGGATTTTTCACCGACTTGGACTGAACTTTTTACTCAGCGCGATTATCATGCGGCGGAGGCGGAAACTTCGCTGTTGCTACACTGGTGCCCGGAAGTGGTTCGGCCAAATATCGTCATGGACGAGCCGGTCGTGGCGGAACGTTTACGCGACGATCCGGACAGTTATCAGTTGCGTGAAAGCTTTACCGACTTCAAGCAGGAAATCGTTCAGACTTCTCAAAAACCTGACGTCAAGGTTGGCGTTATGGGTTATCCTGAACGTGCCAGCGCGGCAACCGGGAAAAAGATCGAAGAGGAATTTCTGAGCAATGCCGTGCCGGCACTCCGGGAGGCGATTGCCGCCGCCGAAGCGGCCAGACGCAGCGGCAAGCGCATTGTGCATGAAGATAAGCAGAAATTGAAAATTCGTTCCATATAAAAAAACAACTCAAAACCAAGAGGTAAATCATGGAAATCGACAAAAAGCATTTTACCGGCGGGAAAACCGAAGGGGGCATCACCAGCTCTTACGCCACAGAAGATGGCGTGAAGCTAAAAGTTCCTTACTCATTTATGGGCACCATCTATGACGATGCGGAATTCGACGCGGCAGTTGCGGCAATGAAACAGGATTCCCTGACCATGGGACCGAAAACCCAGGAATTTCAGGAGAAATTCGCCAGGATTCACAAGGTTAAATACGCTTTCGCATGTTCCAACTGCACCACCGGCATGCATGTCGCCACCCAGTTGTTCGATATTAAACCGGGCGATGAAGTAATTGTTACGCCGAATACTTTTGTGGCGACTTCGCTGGTGATTTTGAAAGAAGGCGGAATTCCGGTATTCGCCGATATTGATCCGCGTACCTTCAACATTGATCCTGAAGATGTCGCACGCAAAATCACGCCGAAGACCAAAGCGATTTATGTGGTTCATTATGCCGGATTGATGGTCGATATGGACCCGATTATGGAATTGGCCGCCAAGCATGGGCTGAAAGTTCTCGAAGACTGCGCTCATGCCGCCAACGCGTCATACAAAGGACGGATGGCCGGCTCCATCGGCGACGTCGGCGCCTTCTCATTCCACTCCCTGAAAAATATCACCACTTGCGGTGAAGGCGGCATGATTACCACCAATAACGATGAATATGCCAAGGGTATTCAGAATTTGCGCTGCATGAACAACACTCAGCCGTGGGATCAGAGCAAAAACGAATGGAAGTTCGGTGATATCACCTGCAAAAAAACTTCGCCGCTGGAATATTGGATGCCCGCGCATTTTGATGTTATTCCCTGGAACGGACATTGGGGTAGCAATTACCGCATGAATGAAATTCAGGCCGCAGTCGGTTGCTGTCAGCTGGATAAACTGCCGATGCTTACCGCGCGTCGCCAGCAGATCGGACACGCTATTACGGCCGGACTGCAGGACGTCACAGGTATCGAAACGGTTTACGAACCGAAAGATCGTGAACACGTCTATCACCTTTACACGATTTGCGTAAATGAAAAAGAACTCGGCGGCAGCCGTGACGAATTCATGCGCGTTCTCTATGAGGAAGAAGGGGTTCAGTCCATTCTCCATTATCAGCCGACATTCCACTTCACCGGCTTGCAGAGAATGGGATACGATCCGAATCAGTGCCCGAACGCCAGCGAATTTTTCTATAAACGCGAAACCAACCTGCCGATGCATCCGCGCCTTACCGAACAGAATGTCCAGGACATGATTGATGGTATCAAAAACGCGGCGGCGAAAGTGCGTAAACGTCACTGCAAATAATAATCAACCTAAAAACCACCCTTAAAACTCGTGCGCGCATAATGCGCGCTCGAGTTTTATTTTTTTATAATGGCGGTGGTCAAGGTGAAACTTACGGATAAAAATTATTGGCCATGCCCGGGATCAAAGTGGCAATGGCGGATTGAAAACGAATTACCTCTTTAAAAGCGCGGTTTCCCATCTCTGCCGGACTGAATTTCACACAAATACAGGGGCTTCGCTTTGGAACAATCACCAGTGCATGTTACATTTATCTTGCATTAATTTAAAACTATTGATAACGACAGAGATGATATAAAATGATTCTTAATCTTCACGGCTTGGCCGCAATTCTGATATATACTGCTGCCGCGTTTGCGGTTTCGCTTTGCGTCACTATCGCCTGCATCCACATTCTGCCCTATCTGGGTTATATGGATCAGCCCGGTGGTCGGCGTGCTCATATTCGTCCGGTTCCGCGCGGCGGTGGCATCGCGTTTATTCTGGCTTTTTTTCTGGTCGGACTGCTTTATACCTACGGCGGCATCAGCACTCCGGTTGAATCGGCCAGAGCCTCGTCCATATTTTTCAGCATCATACTGCCCGGTCTCATTATCGTCATTACCGGGTTGATTGATGACCGGATTGAATTGAAAAGTCATTTTAAATTGCTGGCACAGATTACTGCGGCCATGGTGATATTTTACAGCGGCAACGGTATTCATTCTCTGCTCGATTACGTTTTACCGGCATATATCACATTGCCGGCCACGGTGCTTTGGGTTGTCGGACTGGTCAATGCGTTCAATCTGATTGACGGCCTGGACGGGGTGGCGGCAGGTCTGGCTTCGATTGCGTCACTGTGTATTGCGACCTGGTGTATTTTTATCGGTGGCAGCATTCATGTCGTGGTTTTTCTGATGATCTTCTGCGGTGCCTGTTTAGGTTTTCTGCGCTATAATTTTTCTCCGGCAAAAATCTTCATGGGCGACACCGGAAGCATGTTCATTGGTCTTTTCTTTGCCGTTATCAGCATGAATCAAGTTTCAAAATCCATTACTTTCACTTCGCTCCTGGTTCCGCTGCTGGCATTGGGAGTTCCTATTTTTGATGTGCTGCTGGCGATCTGGCGACGTGTGATCCGCAAACTTAATGACCCGGAAAGCGGGGTGAAAATAATGACCGGCGACAGCGAACACCTTCATCACCGGATTATGCAAAAGGAAAAAAGCCAAACCAAGACCGCGTTGCTGATTTATCTGATCGCCATCGGGCTCGCTGCCGTCGCGATGATATGTCTGTTAATCGGAACGACGCTGCCGGCCCTGACCTATCTGCTGTTGTTG
>JAAYPP010000048.1 GCA_012519765.1 Lentisphaerota bacterium | reverse complement strand
GCTAATAGTCTTTACAACCTGACCAGGATCAGTAGTCCGGAAGGGTTTTGGATCAAACATGTTGCTGATTCGCTGGCTATCGCCCGATATTTTCCTGAACTGGCGAAGACCCGTATCCATGTCGCTGATATTGGTTGCGGCGCCGGATTCCCATCGCTGGTGCTGGCTTCAGCTTTCCCTGAAATGCTGATTACCGCGATTGATTCTACCGGCAAAAAAAGTGCTTTTGTCAAAATGGCGGCTACACAACTTGGACTGAAAAATCTTCGCGTCACTCACGGACGGGCAATTGAATTGAACCGCCAACCGGAATGGCAGGGCCGATTTGAGTTGATTACGGCACGAGCTGTCGCGCCCGCGATGACTATTTATCGCGAAACCAACCGGATGCTCAATAAAAACGGTCGTTGGATTTTGTATAAGACGCCGGAACATGCAATGAATGATTTGGAGGTCATGAATAATGAAACTCTCAAATATGGCTTACAATGGCAACTATCGCCAGAATTTAACTTGCCGCAGGAGTCCGGAACCCGTCAATTTTTATACTCTTCCAATATCGGGCAGCCACATTGAAGAAAATATCTGTTGACCGATTCTTTAAATTCCCTGATCAATCATAGCATCAGCAACCTTTTTGAAACCGGCAATATTTGCTCCTGCCACATAGTTGCCCGGCATACCGTAAGCGGCAGCTTCCGTGATGCAGGAATGATGAATTCTAGCCATAATTTGCTGCAACCGATTGTCTACTTCTTCCAATGTCCAAGAAATACGCATGGAATTCTGTGACATCTCCAGACCGGAAGTGGCCACGCCGCCGGCATTTGCCGCCTTGCTGGGACCGAACAGCACATTGTTGCTCGTGAAGCATTCAACTGCCCCCGGTGTAGAAGGCATATTGGCGCCTTCTGAAACACAAATACAGCCTGCAGCGGTCAATGCTTTGGCATCTTCCAAATCGAGTTCGTTTTGAGTCGCGCTTGGCAGTGCGAGGTGCACCACAGGAGCAAGCATCCATGGCTTGGCATCAGGATAATATTTGGCTGAAGTAAATTTCTCTACATATTCTTTGATGCGTCCGCGCCGGACGTTTTTAAGTTCCATGACAAATTCCAGTTTTTCATCATCTATGCCGTCTGCGTCATAAATTGCGCCCTGCGAATCTGAAAGTGTAACCACCTTGCCACCCAGCTCATTGATCTTCTTTACCGTATACTGGGCAACATTACCAGAGCCTGAAACCGCGGCAATCTTGCCTTCGATGGTTTCATTCCTGGTTTTTAAGATTTCACGCATAAAATAAACATTGCCGAAGCCTGTTGCCTGAGGACGGATTAAACTGCCGCCCCAATTCATATTTTTCCCGGTCAGAACCCCTTCGTGGGCATTGACGATACGCTTATACTGTCCGAACAGATAGCCGATTTCCCGTGAGCCGACACCGATATCACCAGCCGGCACATCACAATCAGGTCCCACATGCCGGTAAAGTTCACGCATAAAACTTTGGCAAAAACGCATAACATCCATGTCCGACACACCTTTAGGATCGAAATTGCTGCCGCCTTTGGCGCCTCCCATGGGAAGAGTGGTCAAGCTGTTTTTGAAAATTTGTTCAAATCCCAAAAACTTGAGAATACTGAGATTGACTGACGGGTGAAAGCGTAGTCCGCCTTTATATGGCCCGATGGCGCTATTGAATTGAACACGATAACCTTTGTTGACATGCGCCTTGCCGGCTTGATCAACCCATGGTACCTGGAAAATAATAATTCTTTCCGGAACAACCAGTCTTTCAATAATGGCATTTTGCTCATAGAGCGAGTTGCGATCTAAAACCGGTGAAAGAGACTCAATAACTTCGCGAACAGCTTGAATAAACTCTAACTGATCCCGATTTTTTGCGATGACATCTTCCAGTATTCTTCTGCCGTATTCATTCATGTTTCAAAACTCCTTTCGGTTAAAATATTAAACACAAAAGGATTTGAATATACATTTATGTAATCACATTACAATCTTGTAACCACATGAAAATCAATAAATTCCGTAAAAAACTGCCATTTAAAAAATAGATAAATTCTATTATCATGGCAACGGAATAACCAGTGTGCTGAAAATCTTAAAATTTCTCAACCACTTTGCGGCAAGTTTTTTATTGAAATATTTTATCGAGCACTAGTCATTGGAAAATAATGTAAAAATTGCAAAACTTGAAATTTCCAACCTTAGTAGTCTAATAAATTACCGTTTAAATTAACTCGGCAATGAAAAAAATTTAAAAAAGGAGTTTCTACTGATGGAAATGTGCAATTGTTCTCTAGTAACCCATCCCGCTCCAGACTTTGTCGCACAGGCAGTCATGGGTGACGGTACTATCACCGAAGATTTCAAATTATCAGACTATCGCGGCAAATATGTCATTTTATTTTTTTATCCGATGGATTTTACTTTCGTTTGCCCGTCTGAGTTGATTGCTTTCAACAAAGACCTGCCGGAATTTAAAAAACGCGATACGGAAGTTGTTTCTGTTTCGGTGGATTCTGTTTATACCCACCTTGCTTGGAAAAACACCGAACCGCGCGCGGGCGGGGTCGGCAATCTGCAATACCCGATGGTTTCTGATATCACTAAAAACATTTCCCGTTCATTCGGTCTGCTGCTTAATGATGCGGTTGCCTTACGCGGGTTGTTTTTAATTGATCGTGACGGCATTGTCCGTCACAGTGTGATAAACGATTTACCATTGGGACGCAGCACTGCGGAGGCGCTTCGCATGGTTGATGCGTTGCAGTTTTTCGAAAAAAACGGCGAAGTTTGTCCGGCCAACTGGCACCAGGGAGAATCCGGAATGAAAGCTTCAGCTGAAGGTGTCGCCGAATATTTGTCAAAAAACGCGTAAGATAAAAAACAAGGATTACACAACAGTGCAATGCGCGGTGATTTCCCGCGCATTGCCTAAAGTGGTTTAATATGGGCATAAATCAAAATTATTGGCAAGCCAACCTGTGCGTTGAAATGAAGCCGGTTCCCAATCTTATGGTCATCTTTGGGGCATCCGGCGACCTGACGCGGCGCAAGCTGATTCCAGCGCTGTTCAGATTATATCAACGTGACTTATTTCATCCTCTGTCTTTCGTCATTGGTTGCGCGCGTTCCAAAATCAGCGACGAGGATTTTCGCAATAGTCTAAAAGAATTTATTCCTGAAGCAGATACTGAAACTGTCAACAGTTTTCTGGCAAAGATTTTTTATTTAGCCGGTGATTATGACGATAGTTCCACTTACCAAAAACTCGAAAAAAAAATTGCAGAGCTCGAGCAGAAAACCGGGTTGGACGCACTGAACCGAACCTTTTACCTATCGACGCCCGCCGCGCTCTATCCCAATATTGTGCCGAAACTTGGTGAGCACGGACTTACCGCAGAAAATTATCAGGGAACGCCGTGGCGCCATGTCGTTCTCGAAAAACCGTTCGGATATGATTTTGAGAGCGCGATGGTGCTTGACCGGATGCTTCACAAAACATTACAGGAACGGCAGATTTACCGGATTGACCATTATCTGGGCAAGGAGACTGTTCAAAACATTTTGATGCTTCGATTTGCAAACATTATTTTTGAGCCGATATGGAACAGCAACTACATCGACCATGTACAAATTACCGCAGCCGAGTCAATCGGTGTCGAAAATCGTGCCGGTTATTATGATCACTCCGGGTTATTGCGCGATATGTTCCAAAACCATATGCTGGCAATGCTGTCATTGGTCGCGATGGAAGCTCCCGCTGCTTTTGATGCCAATTCATTGCGCGACGAACAACTTAAGCTTATCCAGTCAATCCGGCATTTCCCGCAAGACGAATTGGATAAATATATTATTCGAGCCCAATATGAGCCCTCAGATTCTGTGCCGGGTTATCGGCAGGAACCCGGAATTGCCCCGGACTCTGTCACGGAAACCTATGTTGCCGCTAAAATAATGATTGATAATTGGCGCTGGCAAGGTGTGCCGTTTTATATGCGTTCCGGCAAACGTCTTCGCCGTAAAGTCAGTGAAATTGCTATTACTTTCAAAAGAGTTCCGCATTCGATTTTCCCACAGTTACGCCCCAGTGATCTGGAACCGGATACTCTGGTATTGAATGTCCAGCCGGAAGAAGGGATGACTCTATCAATTCAAGCCAAACAGCCAGGCCCGAAACTTTGCATGGGCAGCCTCTCGTTGAATTTCAGTTATGCCAATGTTTTCGGCACCAATATTCCGGATGCATATGAAAGGTTGTTACTGGACTGTATGCTTGGCGACCAGACATTATTCATCCGCAGTGATATTATTGCCGCCTCATGGCGTTTGTTTACTCCGGTTTTAGAGGCTTGGCAAATTGATAAAAATTCGCTGCTCAGCTACAAATCCGGCAGTGATGGCCCGGAAGAAGCCAATAATTTGTTTGGCAAAAGCAACTTTTTCTGGCGCTCACTTCAGGCATAGCCGCTATCAGAAAAAACGATTGCATTGGGGAATGTAATTGTTGTTGCCCTGCCCGTTACATCAAACGGCTCAATTTTATACATGTATATTGCCATAAATGCATCTGCTAAACTTCGCGCGCGCATAATGCGCGCGCGAAGTTTAAAGAGAAAAACAGTCGATTCATCGGGCTACGGCAGCGCAGCTATTTTGAGCAAACAAAGATATTTGCGGTGAGTTCAAAGAAGAAGCGTCTGATACTGCATTAAGTTATTGCGCTTTCCTGCGAAATAGTTTGACCGTCCACTCTCCGAGGCTCTGAAATAACACATAAAGCCCGGGAATAAAAATAATGCCGAGAACAGTCGCCAAAATCATACCGCAAAAAGTAGTAACCCCGATAACTTGACGGCTGCCTGAGCCTGCCCCGGTCGCAATCACCATGGGGAAGACCCCGAGTACAAAAGACCACGCGGTCATCAAAACGGCACGATATCGAGTTCCGGCGGCGATTATCGCCGAATCGTAAATGGACCTGCGTTGTTCGCGTAACTGCTTAGCAAATTCAACAATTAAAATGGCATTTTTACCTGACAATCCCACCAGCATAACCAGGCCGATCTGCGAATAAATGCTTAACGGCATTCCCCATATTTTCATACCCAGTAAAGCTCCAAGCATCGCTACGCCGATAGAAAGAATTACTGAAACGGGCAGAGTCCAGCTTTCGTACTGCCCTACCAGAAATAAATATCCGAATAGCAACGAAAGTGATAACAGCAGTAGGATTTTCCCTTCGTTATTGCGTTCCTGATAGCTCATATCAGTCCAGGCAATCCGGTAGCTTTTGGGCAACTCGCGGGCCGCCAATTCTTCAAGCTGGCGCATCATTAATCCACTGCTGAACCCTGGTTTAGTAATCGCATTATAGTCGGCAGCCATATACTGGTTGAATCTGCTTATAATGCGGGGTCCGACTATCCTGCGCAAAGTCGCAATCGCGCTTAGCGGAACCATTTGCCCGCTGTCGGTTATAACATTGATCTCTGCGACCTGACTGATTGAACTGCGGAATTTCGCGTCGGCTTGAATTTTAACTTTATATGAGTAGCCGTAGAGATTAAAATCATTGACATATAAAGATGCCAGCTTACTCTGCAAAGTTGAAAAAATTCTGCTGACCGGAATACCGAGGGCTTCAGCCTTAGCGCGGTCAATATCAAGTTGCAACTGCGGTGTTGCCGCATCATATGAACTGAATCCATACATCACCGAGGGCAATTGCATCGATTTGCCGATAAAACTGCGTAAAGTCGATGCAATCTCATGCGGGGTCTGACCTTCAGTTGCCTGCAACATCATGCTGGCGCCGCCGGTCACCCCCAAACCCATAATTGCCGGTGGTTTGAAAGAGTTGATTTGCGCATCGGCAATTCGTGAAGTAACTCCGATAATTTTTGCGTAGATAGCATCAATACTCAAATCTGGCGATTTGCGTTTGTCCCAATGCTCAAGTGTGACAATCATCATGCCGGTATTCTCGCCACCACCGCCGAGAATACTGAATCCGGCAATGGCCATAACGTCTCTAACTCCAGGGATAGCACGAACCGCCTTATCTGCTTCCAGCATTACTTGCTTGGTACGATACAGGGAAGCGCCGGCCGGCAGTTGAACATCGGAAAATATGGCGCCTTTGTCTTCGTCGGGAAGAAAACCGCCCGGGGTCTGTTTGAAAATATAATAATTGGCAAACATTAACCCGGCAAAAATAGGAACCATAATCACCAGCTTGCGAGTCAAAAATCCGGAAACGCCAAGGAAGATATTTTTGGCCAGATCCAGCCCCCAATTCACCGGTCTAAATGTAAAGTGATTGATTCTGCCGAAAAGTCCTGCCGCCTTTGCTTCCGAAACCGACTTACTGCGCAGCAAGACCGCACATAATGCGGGGCTCAAAGTAAACGCCACCGTTGTTGACAGCACCAGCGCGGTACAAATAGTTAATGCGAACTGCCGGTAAATGGTACCTACCATTCCGCCGTAAAAACCGAGCGGCGCATAAGCAGCTACTACTACCAGCGTAGTAGCAATCAGCGCACCTGAAATCTGATGCATGGTTTTTGTGGTCGCTTCTTTGGGCGAAAGGTTTTCATCTTTGATTAAACGTATCGTGTTTTCAACTACTACAATGGCATCATCAACAACTGAACCGATCACCAGAATCAACGCAAACATGGTCAGCACGTTGATGCTGTACCCAAAAAGCAACAATATCGCGAAAGTACCAATCAGAGAGACCGGAATCGCAGTAGACGGGATAAGTGTGGCCCGCCAGTCCTGCAGAAACAGATATGTGATTAAAACCACCAAAGTGAGGGTCAGCAACAAGGTAACAACAATTTCTTTCAAGGTTACTCTAATAAATTCTGTAGGATCGTACATCAGGCTCGCCTTCATCCCGTCCGGGAAATATTCTGAAAGCTCTTTGACCTTGGCATTAACGTCGTTGATTACAGAATTGGCATTCGCTTCGTTACTGCGGTAAATCGCCATCGCCACTGCGGCGGAACCGTTATAATAGCTTTCGCCGCTATAATCGCTGGCGCCAAGTTCCACGCGAGCGATGTCGCCAATGCGGATCTGTCGTCCATTATCAGCTGTTTTAACAATGATGTCCGCGAATTCGCGTTCAGTAAAAAGGCGTCCTTGTGTGTTTATTTTGAACTGCATCAGATGATTGCTCTCTTCAGAACCTACGGATCCTGCCGCCGCCTGAATATTCTGGTTGCGGATAGCATTGACAATCTCTTCCGGTCTCACCTGCAAAGCCGTCATATGGAACGGGTCAAGCCAAATCCTCATGCTGTATTCCTGTTCACCGAAAATCATGACATCACTGACGCCATTGATTCGTGCCAGCGGATCTTTGACATTCATGCTGATGTAATTGCTCATATACAGTTTGCTGAATTGTTTTTTTTCTGAGGAAAAGACATATACTGCCAGAATGTCGCTATTGCGCTTGAGAACATCAATGCCAAGAGCTTTAACTTCAGTTGGAAGCGATGATTCGGCGCGTCTAACTGCGTTTTGAACATTAACCTGAGCAATATCAGTATCAATTCCTGATTCAAAAGTTATTGTCAGCGTGTAAGTGCCGCTGTTGTCTGAATTAGACGAGAAATAAACCATGTTCTCAACCCCGTTCACCTCGGATTCAATTACCGATGCGACGGTGTCGGCCACAACCTGTGAGCTGGCTCCCGGATAGATGGCACGGACGATTATTTGCGGCGGCGCCACCTCCGGATATTCCGCTATCGGCAGATTAACCAGACATAGAACACCTGCCAGCATGATGATCAGGGACACTACAATTGCCAGACGTGGCCGGTTAATAAAAGTATCTGAAATCATATTATCGTTTCCCGATTTCTACTTTGCTGCCGGGAACAACTTTATTATTACCGCTGACAACCACAATTTCACCAGGCTCCAGTCCTGATTTTATCAACTGTTTATCGCCAACAACAGTATCGACAACGATGTCTCGCCGGATAGCAGTATTTTCCTGGTTGACCACGTAAACATAGCTTCCGATGCGATCAATCATTATCGCAGACAATGGGACAGCAACCTGTTGTTCATCACTTTTTTCAGATAATAATACTGTAACATAACCTCCGGGAATCAGTTTCATTTGCGGATTCTCAAAAGTTGCCCATATCGCGATGGTACCGGTTCGTTCATCGACTTTATTATCAACCAGAAGAATTTTACCTTTCCCTGAAAACGGTTCACCATTAGCCATCGTAATCGACATCGATGCTGACTCTTTCATCTCTTCATTGGTCTTGAAAAGATTCAGGAAATCCCGTTCACTGATATAAAATCTTATATATATCGGATCGACCTTGACAATAGTGGCCAAAGGTTCGCTGGCACTGTTCACAAAGTTACCGTAGGTATAACGCAATTTACCGATACGGCCGTCAATTGGGGCAAAGATTCGCGTATAAGACAATTCATTTTGAGCATCAACCAGCGTTGCTTTGGCGCCGTCATGCTTAGCCTTGGTCAGCGCGATAAGCCTGATTGCTTCTTCAAGGGTAGCCCTTGAAATAGTATCTTTATCGGCAAGCATCTTCTGGCGATTATAGTTACTGGTCGCAAAATCCAATTCAGCTTCGATCTGGTCAACTGTAGCTTTGGCTTGTTCAACCCTTGCTTTATAGGTGGTGTCCTCGATGGTCATCAAAAGGTCGCCCTTTTTGACCATTCCGCCTTCAATAAAATTTTGTGAAGTCAAAATCCCGGCAACGCGTGCCGATAACTGTACTTCTTCAGACGCCATTATATTTCCGACATAGCTTTTCACTGCGCGTTCGACCATAATTTCAACTTTGGCAGCTCCAACCAATGGAGCCGGCATTTGCGGCATTTGCGCAGAAGCACTTATCGCGCTTACCGTGGCCAACAAAACAAGTTTATTTTTTATTATCTTTTTCAACATTTTCCGTTATCCTTAATTTATCTGAAACTTTTAAAAATAATCTTTCCAGCAGATCCTCAAAAAGTTTTTTTTCATCTTCAGAAAAATCTGTCATTAATTTATTCATTTTTAAACTTAAAAATTGACCGATTTGCTCAATCTCAGAATACATTTGATCAGTCAGCCTGATGCTTACCGCACGACGGTCAACCTGGTTCTGACTCCTTTCAACAATCCCCTTCTGAACCAACAAGTCAATCATCCCCGATGCGGCTGCCGCACTGACATTAAGCCGTTGCGCTATTGACTTTAAAGTCAAGCCGCCGGGTTCTTTGTCGGTCATATGCATTATCGTCCTGAACACCCGGGATTGGCTGAACGTAAGATCTTTGAATAATTTCACCAACTCTGTTTTGTTCAATTCCTCTGCAGAGTCGCGTAAATAATCCGACATCACAAACAATTTTTTCCAGATATCGTTTGATAGGGCAGACATCCGCCTGACACCTCTTGGTTAATTAGTTAAGGAACATTAAATATAATCAATGCTTAAGTAAATTCAAGTGGAAACAATACGAGTTTAAGGATTTTTCTTAATTCTGAAAAGCTACCAACTGATCCGGCAAATTTTTATCGGGTTATGCTTTTAAACTTCGCGCGCGCATTATGAGCGCGCGAAGTTTAAGTGAAGACTTAATGCCGATTTTTGTGTTTATTACATATTGTCCAGCAACGCGGTGAAGTCGGCGACTGCTTCTTGCGGTGTCGCCGGGTATAGCGAGCCGCCGCCAATGGTCAACACCCCATCGAAGTTACGACAGCGCAAAATGGAGATGATCTCCTTGATCTCGGCGCGACCGCACGCCAGACGGGTAGAAATTCCGTCGCGGGTTCCATCATTGACATCAAGCTGAGCCATGTAATTGATGAAACGGTTGGCGTGATATGCGCTGAACGGCGCCATAACCGCTGGACAAATCCAGACGGACCACCGTACAAG
>JAAYPP010000047.1 GCA_012519765.1 Lentisphaerota bacterium | reverse complement strand
GTGGCCGGATGGCGTTTCCATTGATAACATCAACAACATTCTTAACAGCTATGAACGATATTATCGCAAGGAAACCACGCCCAAAAAATCCAAACCGCAAAAAATGTGGGTAAAAACATAAAACAAAGTCACCTATTGACCGCGCCGCGTTCAAACTAGCGGCGCTGAGTCCGGACCATCATTACTCCATTCCGTCGCGCTTCTGGGCAATGACGGTTTTTGCTTTATCGTTCAACACCAGATTACCGTTGCTGTCGAAAGCAATATCCACGTTCCAGTCGGTTATTTCGCTGATCCAGTGAATAACTTCAACATTTTCCCACGGAATAATTCTGATCATATTGTCGCCGGAATGAATCTGGCTACGCATCTGATCGATAATTCGGTTGAAATGAAATGTTCTGCCTTTGACCGCAATATATTTAGCGGTTTCCTCTAATACCTGACCGATAATGATGTGAGTATGCGCATCGGGATAGCTTTTCTTACAGCGCAGTCTGATATTTTTGCCGACAAGATATTTATCCATAATAATTTCCTTTTTTAATTTTTTAAGCTGTCGTCAAAGCCTACAAACTTAACTTTGAAGTTTGCAGGCATGACGTTTTCAGCGTTCGTTGTCCAGCAGGTACTGGCGATACCCGAAACGGTTGAATTCACTTTTGCGTCCGGTATCTTTTCTGATTATCTTCATTTTTTGAAGGTCATTTTCATCAATTTCCGAATCAGGTTGGATTATTTCGCAGTCGGCGACCACAATGAGTTTGGATTTCTTAGTCGATTCACGTTCCGTCGAAAAAAACCAGCCCAACAGCGGAATATCTTTAAGCAGAGGCACTCCGCCAACATCGCTGACCACTTGTGACTTGTCGATACCGCCGAGATATAAGCGGTTTTTGCCGTTGCCGAGCATAATTTTCTGTTCAGAATCATATTTTGTAGTGCGAACCGCGCCGGTTGAGGTATAACCAAGCATCGAAACCGTTCCAACCTTGAGATGGAGAGTAGTCGCGTTTTCGGTGATGGAAGGAGTCGCCTCCATAAAGAACCTGAATTTATGGTTTTCCGCTTTCACATTGACTTCATTGCCATGCTGAATATCGCCGCCGTCAGAGAGGTTAGGCGTCTCTTTGATCGGGGTAAGCGCTGCATAAAGTATACCGCTTTTGCGTTCCATTTTCCCGGTGGAGCCGTTCTGAATGGTGAGTTCACCGTTGGAAACGACTTTAGCCTTGCCTTTGGACACCAGGAAGTCGAGGAATTTGCTGTTCCACTTCGGTTCGAAATTGAAGTAGTGAGTATTGACGGTGCCGTCCGGAGCGACAATACTGGTCAGTTCTCTGATGTTATAGTTGCGGCTGAATCCAGCGCCGGTACTGAGAAACTTCACGCCGTCGTTATTTTTCCACGACTGAAAATCCAGTCCCAGCATGCCGTCATTTTCCGAATCAAGTTCATAAACAGTACAGCTGATGCGAACTTCGGGATGAGATACATCATAAATCCGTAGCATATCTTCAATATTTTTCCGTGAATAGAGCGCGGTATTGAAGAAAAGACAGTTCAAATCCTCGTCCACTTCGACTTTGTCCTTGCCGCCAATCAGTTCGACGGTGTCATTGGACACGTTGGCGCCGACCAGCTTGATCAGCGTCTGCAGTTCGTTGGCCGGACGTCTGGCGGGGAAGTAAATGTACTTCGGACCGCCGGTGGAGTTTTTAATATTCGGTACATCAAGTTTCGCCACCAGCGAATCGATGCCCATACCGTTTTCATTGTCTTTGAAACGATAATCTTCGGCGGAAACCATAATCACACCGGTGCCGTCGGAAAATTTAACACATTCAATCCCGGTATTGACAAAAATTTTCTGAGTTTTCGCCGCATTGTCTTTGCTGTACTGATTATAATAATCGGTATTGCCCCGGCCGGTCGCGTTGTTATAGTTGACCCGCGTCGTCTGAACCATTTCCCGCAGATAAGGGCGGATCGAATACGGATCCGCGTGCTTGAGCACATAAGTTTTGGTTATCACTTTCGGATCGTTGGTATCCCGGATAAAATGTACGACTTCGGCGCCTTCCTTGATATTCAAGCGCAATTGCGCTTCGACTTTGGAATTACCGTAAGCCGGATTGTTATTGGAGGTCGGTTGCTGATTGGCTAACACTGCCAGCGTGCCCGCGCTCAAAATACCCGCAATAATCATTTTTTTATTCATTTTCTGTAATCCTCATTTTGTTGTGAATCAGTGTTATTTGTTGTTGACCAGCTCGGGAACGGCAACCAAACGCCCGGTTATTGCCGCGATATCGGTGTCCGGATGAAGCAGTTCGGCTTTTACCGAAACGAAGTAAAAATGTTTTTCTTTGTTTCTAGTCGTGCTGCCAAAAACATACTTGAGTACCGGCACTTCGCACAAAAACGGAACGCCGATGGTTTGCTCGACGTCGAGTTCTTTGGTCCAGCGCCCGATCATGCGTTCGCGTCCGGTTTGCACTGAAATATGTCCTTCGCTGTCGGACGACTCGTAAAGTTCGTCGCCGAGATTGTTGCGTTCAACCACATTCTTCATCGACAGCTTGTAGGCGAAATTAATTATGCCGGTCTGTTTAGCGTAATCATTTTCGCTGTGTCCCAGACGTCCGTCCTTGTTGGTTGCGCCGGAAAGCGATATCGCCGGTTTGATGATACTCAGAGTAAGATCATCGTTGGCCGACATCGCCACGGCACTGGCAAAAGTCTTGCCGTCCTTGGTCAGATTCTGATAACCGGGCGTGAACTGCAACTTCGCGTCATGACCGGTGGCAACCGTCAGCGTGGCGCTGGTCGCCAGCTTGGCTTTGCCGTTCTGCTGGAGCAGCCGTATGAACGACATGTCAAACGACGGTGCGAACATGAAAAAACCGTAGGGTCCGAATGTTTCCGCCAGTGCGGAACCCTCAAGAAACTTCATCCCCCCTTCCAGAATATTCATGCCGGGACCGTTTTTCCAGGCCAGATAATCGATACCGAGATCCAGCAGATCACTTTCGCGCACTTCATAGACCTGCAACACCATGTTGGCTTGCGGCACCGGGCGGTCAAGCCAGGCGAGATATTTTTTCATATCGGCATCTTTGTTGAAAGAATCTTTCCAGTAGATGCGGTTAGTCGGAGTGTCGAACGCGACAGTGGCATCCTGATTGGCGCCTTCGGTCGCATTGGCGAGAATCCCCGTCTTGATCATTACCTCCATCATTTTGGCGCTGGAACGATATTGCGGAGTATAGACCGAACGGACTATTCCGGTACCTTCGATGCCGGAACCGTATTTGTCCTTTTGCCCGGGACGATCCAGTTTCTCGATCATGTCGTCAATGTACGGCATCAACTGCACCGGACAACTGACCGCCACAAACTGTTTTTTGCCGGCGGAATAATTGATGCGGTCGGCTGAACCGTTCTTCGCGTAGCGTTTGATAGCGCCGAGAATAAACGGCACAATATCATTTGCTTTCTGGTTCTTCAGCTCATAAATTTTCGACACCATATAATTCTGGGCATCATCTTCAACGAAACGGATCCGCTGAACTTTATCTTCCGGAGTTTTGATCCCTTCATGGAGGATATCCTGACTGAATGCCGGCAACATCGAAGCCGCTGCTACGAAAATAATGGCTTTTCCTCTATTTTTCACGATTTGCTTTCTCCTATTTTTATTATCGGCATTTGCACGATTTGCTTATGCCTTGAGCATATTTCGCTCTTCTTAATAATCAATTTACAGAGAGAAAGTTAGATCCATGTAAGGATAAAAATAATATTCGGTTAATTTTCGGT
>JAAYPP010000046.1 GCA_012519765.1 Lentisphaerota bacterium | reverse complement strand
TAAAGATGTCGAAAAACCGGAAAAGGTTTACAATACAGTTTTAAAATTAATCGGTAAATTAAAAAAACAATCATGAAAAGTTGCATTGCCATTAAAATCAAAAAATATTTCATCTTCATCTTTTTGGCCTTGCCGATTTCTTGTTTTGCGTGTCCCGGCTGTTCAATGTTCAATCTGTTTACTGCTTTCAGAAAAAGCGGAGATGGCAAGTGCGCGGCAGCGATTGTTCTCGGAATCATTGCGGTTCCAATCTTTGAAATAAGATTGTAAGACCTGATAATAACTCATCAAACACTTCCGGGGAATTGTGAACATCCTCCTTGAATTGCACAATAATGCGGTCGTAGTATGCCGTTAAACTTCACGCGCGCATAATGCGCGCGCGAAGTTTAGACTCTTGAATATAATGGGGGTAATGGTTTGTCTTCAGCGATGCAGATGAAATCAATGGAAGAATTATAATTACCGAACAATCCGTGAAAAACTAGCGCGAACTGAAATTGATCCGCGGATCAACTGCTACATATAACAAATCAGAAATCATAATTCCTGCTAACGTCAGTCCGCTGCCGAAACTGAATAATGCCATCTGCAAAGGATAATCACGGCTGTTTAATGCCAGAAGCGAAAGCGTTCCCATACCATTAATACTGAAAACATATTCAATAATTATGCTGCCGGCAACCAGACCAGGAAGCAACCCCGCAAAAATTGTAATTAAAATAATCATGGCATTACGAAGTGCGTGCCTGAATAGAACAAGATGCTCCGCTACCCCCTTGGCTCTGGCGGTACGTATAAAATCCTGCCCGAGCACATCAAGCATTCCACTGCGGGAATAACGCGACAACGCAGCAAAACCTCCGTAGGAAAGGCAAATCACGGGCAGGACAAAGCCGCTCATCGAGTTCCACATGATCCGCCATGAACTCATGCCGATTTGCGCCGACTGCACCGCTCCCTTCAGTGGAAAGACGGGAAACAGCCCGCCTTCACACAATCCTGCCTGCAGAACCAGCGCCACCCACACCGGTGGCAGTGAATATAGAAAAAATAGAATTACCGTGGTCAGGCGGTCAAAAACCGAATCAGGATAAACCGCGGCATAAATTCCAATCGGAATAGCCATCAGATAGGTTAGCAGAATCGCCCAGGCATTTAACATTATCGTCACGGGAAGACGTGCCATTATCAATTCGACAACCGGACGCCCCGGGTCTACCGCTACAGATTCGCCTAAATCACCGCGTACAGCCAAATTTATAAACCAGTGTCCAAGTCCGAAATATATCGGTTTATCCAGATGGAGCTTGCGGCGCATTGCCTCATTTGAACGGAACGCGCCATGTTCGGCAGATAAATTTTCACCCCCGGTCTCGCCGATTACACTGCTGCGCGTGGGATCACCCGGAGCAAGACGCAACAAAACATAGCTGACAGTCAGTATGACTGCGGTTGTGAAGATTGCCAAAAAAATACGTTTGGTCAGATATTGAAGCACATTAAAAAATCCGATTGGGATCCGGATTGTAGATTTCGTAGTTCAGTGGAGCATTTTTAACAATGCCCTTCGCGGTAACTGCATCAAAAGGACCAGTTAAAAGAATCCATTCATCTTCATCATCCTCAAAACGATCAGCTTCGAGTGACATCAGATAAATACCATCCAACAACATTGCCACTTCACGCCCTTTAAAGTTGATTGACATAGCGTGCCATCTAGCAGAACCGTAACTGGACATTTTCAAGCGGATATTAAAATAATCAGGATTACCCGGTATCTCCACCAGCCGAGCATCAGAAATATCGCTGGAATGGACAAATTGATTGAAGTTTATATATATTTTTTTATTGTCAAGCGTCATAATCGGTTTTTCGATATCACTGGCGCGCGGGTATTTAACTATTTCATGAAAACTGATCACATACTTGGGTGTACGGTTAAAAAAATCCATCATTTCGCATCCCGAAAGCATGAATGCCGCAACCATAACAAGAGTCATTTTAATAAAATTCATCAATTCACCTCGCCGTAAATTAAACAGACCAACACTGAAAAATAAAACATAATAT
>JAAYPP010000003.1 GCA_012519765.1 Lentisphaerota bacterium | reverse complement strand
CGTTCAACGGCAACCCATGCCGGATTTCAGGCAAAGACTTTCGTGTCAAAACCTGAAGCAGCTGTTCCCCATCCTGTAAAACCATTAAAAGAGTTCCTTGATTTTCCGGAGCAGGTACAACGGGAACCGTCAGAATTTGAACGGCGTTCTACCGAAATTCTCCGAAAAATGTGGAACTGGCTGATCGTGGGGGAAGAATTTCGCAATCCGGAGATGACGCGCGAGTACCAGGCGGCAACAACCTGGCTCTTGCGCAGTGCGATTCTGCTGATTGTTTTCGGCGTAGCATATTTCATAAAATATTCGCATGACAACAATTTGTTCCCACCGGCATTGCGTCTTGGAATTTCAACGCTTTTTGCGCTTGGCATGTTTGCAGGTGGCTGTTTTTTGCTTAAAGGACGTTACAAGATTTTCGGCGTCACCATGATCGGCGGCGGTTTCGCCGGACTCTATCTGGTAGTATTCGCTTCAGTATCGATCTATCATCTTATCGCAACATTGACCGGCTTGGGACTTCTGGCTTTGCTGACCGCCGCCGGATGCGTAATGGCATTGCGACTGAACCAGATGCTGCTGGCAATCCTGGCGATCGTCGGCGGTTACCTTGCTCCTGTACTACTCAGTACCGAAACCCACAACCTGCCCGGACTTTATTCTTATATGCTGGTATTGACCGTTGGCGCGCTGGTTATTGCGTATTACCGCAACTGGCAGATATTGAATATTTTGTCATTCCTGCTAGCTTGGACAATATTTTTTGTGGCAAAACCATTTCGTTATGATCAAGACATAATTAGCTCGCTGGCATTTGCCGGAGCATTTTTTCTTGCGTTCTCAATGATTTCGGTGCGGTTCAATGTGGTAAACCGGATTCCAATCACGTTCATCGAAATCTTTTTTCAAATGCTGAACACGCTGATTTTTCTGGGCGGCACTATTCCGATGGTGTGGGATGAATATGGAAAGGAAAGAGCCGGAGCACTGACACTTTTGGTGTCTATTTATTATATACTTCAGCTGGCATATTTGCTGTGGAAAAAATCACAGGACAAAAATCTCATCCTGGTTCAGAGTACATTGGCAACTTCGCTCCTTGCTTTTGCGTTGCCGCTGATGCTCGTTCGCGACGTTATCACCATTGCCTGGGCAATTCAAGCGACGGCGATGCTCTACATCGGTTGCCGGACCCGATCGAATTTCATTGCACAGCTGAGTTTTGCGATTTTCACGTTGGCCGCCGGAAGATTGCTGTTTATCAATTTGCCTGAAAGCTATGGTCCGGGTGCCGGCAAAGAGTTTTTATCACGACTAATCAATTTTGGCGGTTTAACTTTGGCAATGATTGCCGGTTATCTGATTTTGCGACGTTATGGGCATGATTCTGAAAATGATTCGAAGAGCTGGCTCAGCCCTGATGATTCGCCGCTGATGAAAATATTTTTCTGGAGTATGATGTTCATCATCGCAATCGCCGGGTTTGGTGAATTTATACGACTCGGGCGCAGCTTTTCTACGGATTGGTCGCAAACCGGAATTTTTTGCTGGGGCGCAATATTGCTGCTGATTTTGGCTATTCTCCATGGACGTTATCGGGAGCAATGGATTGCCCGGATGGCAATGTTTGGCGTAGCAGCTCTGGCCATCTATATGCTTGGCACCATCTTTTGCATCAGCAATTTTAACTACTCTCCTGGATGGGCACTTTTGCGTTTGGGACGTTTTGTATTGGCGCTAGGCATCGTAATACTGGGCGGTTCAGTATTCATCCGGCATGGCAGTGACCGAAAATCCATGTACACATTCCTTTCCATTGCGGAAATCGTCTGGTTTCTTTATACGACGTTGGAGCTTAGTAACCTGATGCAACGTTATTCTCCGGGTGGTGAAAAAATCGCTATATCCCTGCTGTGGGGAGCACATGCTCTGATGCTGATCGGATTTGGCGTCATGCAAAAATGGAAAACCACGCGCATGTTTGGTCTATTGCTGTTAGTTATTGCAATGTTCAAAATCTTCCTGGTTGATTTGAGTCATGCGCCGGCTCTCTACCGGATTGCCGGATGTATGCTCCTCGGTATCATCATGATGGCAGGCGCCTGGTTTTATACCAGATTTCAATCAAAATTCAATACCCGCGAATAAGATATTTAAACTTCGCGCGCGCATTATGCGCGCGTGAAGTTTAGAGCATGAAAATTTCTATCATGAGATATTCAATTTCACCATAATTCAGAAATTATTATACACTACCCCGGTATTAACACTGGATTACCGGAATTGTCTATGTTTATGCTTTGTGTTTTGCCGCCTTATCCATGCACTGCTGAAAATTTTCATGGATAACTGATTTTTTTGAGATAATACATTGTAAATCATCTTTTTGATAATATATTTATAACCCTTGTTGTTCGCCGACCCGATCTCCGGCAGGCAGTGAGGTGTTGTAAAAATTGTTCATAGACTGTAAACCTAAACTAACTAATTATTGAGAACTGAAAAATGAAAACCTATCTCGCGAAAGTTGGAGAAATCGAACGCAAATATGTGCTGTTCGATGCATCTGAAGCTCCGCTCGGAAGGCTCGCGGTAAAAGTTGCGAATGCACTCCGCGGCAAAGACAAACCTACCTACACTCCACATATTGATACCGGTAATTTTGTTATCGTGGTAAACGCTGGAAAAGCCGTTCTTACCGGAAACAAAAGCACCGACAAAACCTATGAGAGTTACAGCGGATACCGCAGTGGTCACAAAATTGTCACCGCCGACGTTGTACGCGAAAAGAACCCGGAACGCATGGTCAAGGAAGCCGTCTGGGGAATGCTCCCGAAAGGACGACTCGGCCGCGCAATCTATCGCAAACTCAAGGTATATCCGGGACTTGAGCATCCGCACACCGCACAACAACCAGAAAAAGTATCTCTTTGAAGGAAATAAAAATGGCTATCAAGACCAATGAAATTTGGGCCACCGGCCGCCGCAAATGCGCCGTGGCAAGAGTCCGCATCAAATCGGGCAACGGCAAAATTGTTGTCAACGGCAAAGAAGCTACCGTATATTTCGGCAGTGAAGCGCTGAATGGTTTTCTCGCCCAGCCGCTGGCTGTCACCGATCTGAACGGCAAATTCGATATCACCGCCAACATCCAAGGTGGCGGACCATGTGGTCAGGCCGGCGCTATGCGTCACGGTATCGCACGTGCTTTAGTGAAATATGACGATTCATTGCGCATGGTATTAAAGAACAGCGGCATGATGACTCGTGATTCGCGCGTCAAAGAACGTAAGAAATCCGGTCAGCCAGGTGCGCGCAAACGCTTCCAGTTCTCAAAACGTTAAGGAAGTATCGCCATGTCTGGTATCAAGGCTGCAATTGTCGGCGCGTCAGGTTATTCGGGCGAAGAGCTTATCCGTCTTTTGTTGCGTCATCGACACTGTCAAATCGGCGTGATCACTTCACGCCAATACGACGGGAAAGCGGTAGAAACTGTTTTTCCGCGATTCGCCGGCAGCGGTCTTGTATTTTCAAATCCTGATATCAAACAAATTGCCGAACAATGCCAGGTGGCATTTTTGGCGTTGCCGCACGGATTGGCGGGAGAGTTTGCAATTCCGCTTCTTGACGCGGGACTAAAAGTCATTGATATCAGCGCCGATTTCAGGTTGCGCAGTACCGCAAAATATCAGGAATATTACAAAACAGAACATCCGGCTCCGGATCTGCTGAAAAAAGCAGTTTACGGACTGCCGGAACGCTATCGCGAAAAGATAAAGTCGGCTGACATGATCGCTTGTCCCGGGTGCTACCCGACCAGCATCATTCTGGCGGCTGCGCCTTTATTGGAGTCCGGGTTGGTTTCTACCAAAGGTATTATATCATCAAGCATCAGCGGAGTTACCGGAGCAGGACGCAAAGTTGATCTGCCATTCATTTTTCCCGAATGCAACGAAAGCGTCCGGGCATATAGTGTTTCCGGGCATCGTCATCTGCCTGAAATTGAACAGGAGCTTGCCGTTGCCGCAGGAATTTCGGAACTTGCCATAAATTTCATTCCGCATCTGGCTCCGGTCAACCGCGGTATTAATTCCACTGTCATTATGGATGCCGAGCCCGAATGCACAATTGACAAAATCGCTGAAGCTTACCACAATGCTTATCATCGGGAACGTTTTGTACGGGTTCTCCCTCATGGCAAGCTTTCCGATACCAAATATGTCACCATGACCAATGTCTGTGAAATCGGGTTTACTCTAGATAAACACACCAGTAAAGTCATTGTTACCAGTACGATTGACAATCTGACAAAGGGTGCATCAGGACAGGCAATACAAAACATGAATATCCGATTCGGATTTGACGAATCTGAAGGTCTGCTCTAAATTTTAGCTCTTTTAAACGCTGCTGATTTTTTTCAGCAGCGTTTTCTTTTTACAGCACAAATCATATTGCGAGCTGCTACAGCGATTCCTGACAGGCCAGCCAGCCTTCGCGACCGGGAAAAGGTTTTTGAACAATTTTACCCAATGGCGGCTCACCGACATCCCGAACCAAATCGCCTAGCGGCAAAAATTCCCACCCTTGCTCTTTTGCCCGAATCACAAAATCATTGAACATATCCAGACACTTTCCGCCCTCCGCTTCAGCGTGGATAGTCAATACATTTAATTCTCCGGGTTTCAGCTGGTTCAGCATATAATCGTTATAATTAGCGTCTGTGATGCCGTTGCGCCCCACCGCCTCATCATAAGTAGGAAGCGTAACCGGAACCTGAACCTGTTCCAGCGCTTCACCATTTACAACCGGTCTGAAAATATGTTTACCGCGACAATCACTGTTATAAATAAACGGAAATTTTGATTTTTCCAGCAACAGCCGGTCAGTGCAACGCCAGCCTGGGACGGCTGAACAGGTCGGTGAACGGTCACAGATACCGGCCAGCATATCAAATCCTTTTTGTAATTCGAGATAAATTTGAGATGCCGTCATTTTGGATATCCTGGCTTGCTCCCGATGATGATCCCAGGCATGAAGCCCAAGTTCATGTCCGGCATTTACGGCATCGACAAAAACATGCGACAGCCGTTTCCCGATCTGCGGTCCAGGCCATGCGGTTCCCATAAAAATTATCTCCGGTCCATAAAGGCCGGCAGCATTTGTACGCAGCATTTTTATCAGAAAATCTGGTTTAAGCAAACGCCAGAGATGCCGTCCCATGTTATCCGGACCAACTGAAAAGAAAAATGAAGCTCTGAAACGGTGTTTCTCAAACAGACGGCATAAAGCAGGCACACCGATTTTGGTACCTCGAAAAGTATCAACATCAACTCGCAAACCGATTTTCATATTTGTATTCCTGTCGGATTAATATTGTTTTTATGCTCCAGCCGGAATAGCCCGACACGTTTATGAACTTTGCCCAATGGTACCAGGCCGGGTTGCCTCGATGGTGCGGCAACAAGAACTTTATTATTGTATTTTTCAAGAGCGACCAGATCTGCGGGCGTTTTCAAAACGGGAACCAGGCGGCCCAAATAAAATACCGCCGCTCCGCTGACCCGTTCAGACGGACGGTAAAGATAAAAATTGCCGGCGGTTCCAGCTGACTGATAACCTTTAACCGCCATGAAAATATTTTCAAAAGATTCTTCCGAATTATCAAGCGGCTTCATATAAGTATCTATTGAAACTAGGAACGCCGCCAAAGCTAAGATTATAGAACACCTGCGTGCTAAATTGTTTTTGCAGTACCACAAAACAACCGAAGTGATGGCAATAAGCGGAGCCCAGATCAGATAACTGCTTAGCTCCATACGTGAATAACCAATCAGTATTGTGATAACCATAAATACAGGGGCAACGCTGACAATAACCCAGCCTAACACTTCACTAATTTTCTTAAAAATAATTCCACTCAATAAAACCTTGACCTTGTCATTGCCCAAAACTGCAGCAACGAAGCTACCGGCGATTATCGCTTCCGCGCCATAGAGCGGCAACAGATACACATTTCGCTTCCCTGACGCAACAAACAACATCATCAATGGAACCAGAAGCCAGCAGAGCATAAAAAGCGAGCGACTGCACTCCGGACCGCGTTTCCAGGCGTTGCACAAATGCATAATCAGTCCGCCGACCAGCAAAATCGTCCAGGGCTGAAGTTGTAGTGGAAGATATTTCAGATAGTAATAGAATGGTTCCATATGCTCCGCATGGCTGCCAGTAAATCTGCCGATATTGTTGGTCCATACTATTGTATATACGGCCTCGTATCCGGCATCATGGTAAACCGAAATCAACCATATTGCCAGGGGAAACAAGGCGAGAAACGCTCCGCCGAATAATGCACCCCAAGCAGGCCAGTTGATCCTTTTTTGAAAAAAAACATTATCAATCATCAACCAGCAAAACAATGCTGAACAGGGTATTGCCAAACCGATCAGAGCTTTACTCATAACCGCCGCCGATAAAGCGATTACAAACAGCATAAACCAGCGAATACGATACTTAAGACGGGGCGAGGTCACCACAGCGTAAAACGCCGTCATCGCCAGCGCGATAAAGGCAGCCAACATAATATCAGTCATACATTTACGGCTATTACCCCAATATTGGATTGATGAACCGAGAGCTAATGCCGAAACAAAAGCGAAAAAATAAGAAAAACGCATCACTATCATCAACATGAATATCGCAAAAACGCCGAGCGTGCCACAGCAAGCAGCTGTGAATTTTGCGGAAAAATTGCTAGGTCCGAAAAGTTTTATCGATAATGCGGTACACCAATAAAAAAGTGGAGGAGTTTCAAGAAAATCCGTTCCATTCAATGAGGGGACAGTCCAATTACGAGAAATTACGATTTCTCTGGCAATGCTGGCAATCCGCGGCTCATCTGCGCCTTCGATATCTCTGCCGTCAAGTCCGGCAAAAAATGCCAGGAGACAAAAAAGTAAGAGAACGGCAACCCATTTTTTTAACGGGATGCCGTCCAAGCACTGTTGAACTTCATAAAGGTAATTGGACATGGTTATCAATCCGCAGTGGCAAATTCTCCGGATTCAATAGCTTCCTTCAGGAAAAAATCCAAAGTAGTTTCAATGGATTGTTCCAGTTTGATTTCAGGTGTCCAGCCTAACATCCTTTTGGCATTTTTTATGCTCGGTTTGCGATGCTGAACGTCTTGATATCCTTTACCGTAGAATGCGCCGCTTTCGACAATAAGCGTTCCGGCAAATGGAGGAAATTTTGAGCGGTGCGGGTGTCTGTCAAATTTTTCCACCAACATTTCTGCCATCTCTTTGATACTGGCTTCATTGTCAGGGTTGCCAATATTGATAATTTGTCCATCACAGTTGCCGTCTTTGTTTTCAATAATCCGGTACAATGCCTCAATACCTTCAACAATATCCACGAAACAGCGTTTTTGTTCACCCCCGTCAACGAGCTGAATGGGCGAACCTTGGACGAGATTCAGTATCAACTGAGTAATTGCGCGTGAGCTGCCAATTCTGGCAGAAGTAAGACTATCCAGCTTCGGACCGATCCAGTTGAATGGGCGGAACAAGGTGAAACGAAGCTGATTTTTGGCGCCATAAGCCCAGATTACCCGGTCAAGCATCTGTTTGCTGCATGAATAAATCCAGCGTTGCATCCGGATCGGGCCGGTAATCAGACAGGAGTTGTCTTCATCAAAGTTTTCGTCCTGGCACATACCGTAAACTTCAGAAGTGGAAGGGAATATGATACGTTTGTTATATTTTACACAATAGCGGACAATGCGCAGGTTTTCTTCAAAATCCAGTTCAAAAACGCGCAATGGATTGCGGGTATATTCGATCGGCGTGGCAATTGCAACCAACGGCAGAATAATGTCACATTTCCTGATGTGGTATTCAATCCATTCACGATGAATTGAAATATCTCCTTCAAGATAATGGAAATCCGGTTTATCCAACAGATGTTCGATGTAATTGGCACGCAAGTCAAGTCCATAAACCTCATATTTACCGCTGGCCAGCAAACGGTCGCTAAGATGGCTGCCGATAAAACCATTTACCCCCAAAATCAACACGCTCTTTTTACGTGATGCTTCTTTGCGGCAACGTATATCCGCACTGAATATCATGTTTTTAACAATTCTGGCTTCAGTCGCGAATTGAGCGCCCGTCATCAATACGCCGCTTGCCAACTGAGCTGATTCCACTTTGACAGCACCTTTACCGCAGGCAATAATTAACGGGTTGGCACTGATAACCGTTCCAGGGGTAGCGTCACCGTTTTCAGCCACAATACTGACCGACCAGAAAAAGCATTTGCGGTCACCCATAAAACTATATGCACCGGGATAGGGACGAGTTACCGCGCGCACCAGGTTACGAACTTCATTGGCTGATTTTTCCCAGTTGATCTCACCGTCAGATGGCTTACGCCCGCCAAAATATGTTGCTTGCGAATGATCCTGTGGGATACGCTGAGCTTTTCCCGATTTAATCAACGGCAGGCTTTCGGCAAGCAAATCATCAGCCGCATCGACTGCTTTCAAATGCAGTGTTTTGGCATTGTCGCAATCTTCAATAATAATTTTCTTTTGAGCGACAATATCACCGGCGTCAGGCTTTACCGTCATGTAATGCAGAGTAACTCCGGTTTCCTGTTCACCATTAACCAGCGCCCAGTTAATCGGTACCCGACCACGATATTTGGGCAACAGCGATCCGTGAAGATTTAAGCAGCCGTGCGACGGAATATCTAAAATATCCGATTTGATCATATCCCGGTAATAAAACGAAAAAATAATATCAGGATTGATTGATTTTATTTTGTTAACCCATACCGGATGATTGATGTCTTCGGGAGCAAAAACCGGAATACCATGCGCAGACGCAGTTTCGGCAACAGAACCAAACCAGATATTTTCATTAACGCTGTCTTTATGAGTAAATACAGCTGCGATTTCAAAACCATTTTTCAGTAATGCTTCGATACCGGCACATCCGATATTATGATACCCAAAAACGACACACTTCATAACACCCTCTCTAAAAGATTGATTTTTAAACGATTAATTATTTTCTTTACGTCCGAATACAGTTTCAACAAAATATCTGGGTCTGGCACGGACATCGTAATACATCCGCCCCAGATATTCGCCAATCAAACCAAGTGCGATCATTTCCACACCGGCAATGATAAAGACAAAAGCCATCAGCGTAAAAACGCCATCCGCAGCCCACTTGGCATCATAATAAAAGCGCAGGAACAATACCGTAATCCCAAATACAATGCCGAACAATGAAACCAGTCCACCAACATAGCTCATAAGACGTAAAGGGGCAGTTGTCATACAAGTCAGGAGGTTGAATTGCAGATTGATAAGCTTTATAAAAGAGTATTTGGAGGTTCCTACCGTCCGTTCGCTGTGACCCACGTCAATTTCGCAGGAAGTTCTCGCGAAACTGTTACCGAGTACCGGAATAAAAGTACTGCGCTCATTGCAGGCAAGCATCGCTTTGACAATCGGTCCCCGATATGCTCGCAACATGCAACCATAGTCCCGCATTTTGACTCCAGTAACCTTTTGAACAATCCGATTAACAATCCAGGATGGCAATTTACGAAAAACACTGTCTTTGCGGTTAGCCCGCACCGTACCTACCACGTCAAAACCTTCTTCCGCTTTTTCGACCATGCGTGGAAATTCTTCGGGCGGATTCTGCAAATCGGCATCAATGGTAATAACCAGATCCCCGCGGGCTTCGGCAAAACCAGCCATAATGGCAGAATGCTGTCCATAATTTCTGTTCAGTATCACCGCCACAACTTTTCCGTCGTTTTTTTCAGCAGCCTCAATCATAATGGGTATTGAGCGATCCACACTGCCGTCATCGACTAAAATCAATTCGTAGTCTTTTCCGGTTTTATCCAGTGATTTCAAACAACGGTCGATCAATTCCTGAAGGCACCCTTCCTCATTAT
>JAAYPP010000045.1 GCA_012519765.1 Lentisphaerota bacterium | reverse complement strand
CTCCCTTAAAGCAAGGAAAGGTTCCACCGCATAAGCCCCGCTTGCGGAGGTAGTTAAGGCGGTGGCACAACACCAAGCGGCAGGCTTCTCACCGTTAACCAATAATATTATAACCGATTTTGATAAAAAATCAAGCGGAACTTTAAATGAAGGTACTGATGATCCCCCGTTATTCGCTGGCGGATTATTCGGACGCGGATCGGCGCGATATCATATCGGTATTGAAGCCACAATATAATATACCCCATAGGCAGTAATGTGTTCAAGTGCTTGATCTATGCTTTCAATGTTATAGGAACGGCAAGACAATAAGCCAGCAAGGTCAGATAGTGCATCGAATGTTTACCGCCTATCTAAAAAACATCCCGCTGAATCTCTCACCGATAAAAAGCCATAGCACTGTGGCTAACGCCAGGAACGGGCCAAATGGAATTGTAGCATGACCATGACCATGATCAATTCTTTTACTGAACAAAAGTAATCCCGAACCGATTACGGCACCGGCAACCGATCCAATCAAAAGCACAAAAAACGCCGCTGTCGGCCCGAGGCATGCGCTGATTGCTGCCATATATTTGACATCACCCCATCCTAAAGCTTCCTGCTTGAAAATTTTTTCACCGGCAATAGAAAAAATGCTCATAATCAAGGTACAGCCAAACATGGAGCCGAGTGAAAACAATAAAGCCGTGAAATGTTTTGATGTTCCCCACAGTTCAGGAAAGAAAGCTGCATTGATTAAGCCGAATACCATCGCGGGATATGTGATCTTGTCCGGGATTATCATGTGTTCAAAATCAATTACAGCGGTGCATATTGTCAACATAATCAGAGCAAAGCAGACTGGCAACAGGATAAGCGGTTGTGCATTTGAAATGACTTTATAAAATATTGCCAGATACAATATCCCGGTAATCAGTTCAACCAGAAAATAGCGTATTGTGATGGGATTTTTGCATTCGCTGCATCTTCCCCTCAAGGCAAGCCAGCTGACTAAAGGGATATTTTCATACCAGTGTATTTCATGGTTGCATTTTGGACAATGCGAAGGCGCGGTTACGATGGATTCGCCACGGGGTATACGCCAGATGCAGACATTAAGAAAACTGCCGATGCAGCATCCGAAGATAAACACAAAAAAATACCATAACGGCATCAGCTCAGAAGAAAAAGGATAATCGTACATATTCGGGCCTAATCGGTTTGATCATAATAAATCGTTGATATATAATGGTTTACCGGGAAACATTCCGGAGTTAATACTTTTCTCAAGTGAGTTACGCATTGCCGCGAGTGGAGCCGCATGTCCGGTCCAGATCTCGAAAGAACGCGCGCCCTGATGAAGAAGCATGGTTCGTCCATCGGCAGTACTTGCGCCCAGTTCATGCATTTTGGTGAGAAGCGCAGTCGGCTTGTAGATGGTTTCATAATATGGCAGATGCTTAATCAGTTCCGGCTTTACCGGCATTGGATCGTCATTTTTCAAACCCAGACTGGTTCCCTGAATAACCACGTTTGAAGATGCGGCCAATCGGCTTATGTTGTCGGCATCGGCGGTCGCGCATGAAGCGACTTCCAATCCCGGAAACTCACGACACAGTTCCGCGCTCAATTTTTCAGCATTGGCAATGGTGCGGTTGACAAAAAAAAGTTTGGTTGCGCCGTGGGCGGCGAAATGAAAAGAAACGGCTTTAACCGCGCCGCCGCAACCGATAAAAAGGATAGAGGCGCCGCGTATTTTTAAGCCGAAGGCTTCCCCGAGTGCCATTTCCAGTCCGTATCCGTCTGTTGAATAGCCATGAAGCTTACCGTCGTTTATGGACACGGTATTAACACTTCCCGCAGCCCTGGCATTGGGTTCGACTTCATCCAGAAAAGGAATTATATTCTGCTTATGCGGAACCGTGATATTGAATCCGTTGAGTTGCTTTCGTGCGAAATTGACAAAGCGCCCCAAATCTTCAGTCGAGACTTCAATTTTCGCATATGGCGAACCCATACCGATGGTTTCAAATCCGGCATTTTGCATTTGCGGTGAAAGTGAATGTGCAACCGGATATCCGATTACTGCGTATTTAATGTTTTCAAAACTCATCCGCCGGGCTTCTCCAAAAAAATTACTGCAATAGTAAGTTTATGAAAATATCACTTCAGGTCATAAATGCAATTATTGAGCTAAGTAAATTATCTCAAATTGAAAAAATCGTTTACAATTCTGAACAAATTTGTTGTAACATTCTGCTGCCGGTTTTATGGCCAAAATTCCTGATCAAAGTCCGACAGTTGCGGGTTCCGCGGTTCGCGAGTACATAGAGCGCATTTCTGCGCAATAAGGTTATTCCGGCATAGTTGAGCGGCGTGTTCCGGATAAGCTTGTTCACATCATTTATTGAGGAATTCAACAGCCATTCCAGGTCAAGGTTAAAGTCTTTTTCATCAGGCATGGCCGGACATGCATTGACGCACTGAGAGCAACCGAAAATCCAGTTTCCGAGTATCTGCCGTTCGCCGGCAGTCAAGGCACCGCGCTTTTCCATGGTCAAGTAGCTGATGCAATGTTCTGGCGCGCATTGGCGGTTGGGACAGCGATCAAGGCACTGCATACAATGTTTGCAGTAATCGGGGCGGGGGAAGCGTATTTCAGGGAGTTCCGCGTCACTCAAAATAGAAGCAATAAAACAACTGCTCCCGTCCGGAACGAGCAGGCAATGGTTGAGGCCGATATTGCCGATACCGGCGATACATGCCAGCGTTCGCTCCGCCAGCGGCGCGGTGTCCACGGCAATTTCGCAGCGCGTGCCCTGAGCATAAGGAGCAAGCATTTGATGTGCGGCCCGATGATAATCCAGCCGCGCCGCATAACTGCTGATTTTTCCGGAAAACTCAAAATCCTCAGGCGCTTCTGGAAGATTGGCCAGAGGTAATTTTTGAAATGGTATGGTCATGATAATCAGGCTTTTGGCCCATGGAAAAGTCCGGCTTGGAAAGCGGCGCTGACTCCAGCTGTCGGCAAGATATTGCGGGCTCCAGTCCGGTGAACGTTCAGGCAACATCCGGCAAAGTTCCCGGTCAAGTTCCGGGCTTAGCCGCAAAACGGCAAAAATTGAGGCAAAATCAGGTTTCTCTGTAGAAAAAATCATTTTCAGTTTATTGAAGTTGGTTACTGTGTGGTGTATATTCATCAACAATAATGACTTGTTGTCGTTAAGTCAAATCAAACCCACAAATTGAGGAACAAAAAATGTCAGCTATTTATGATGTTCACGCAAGAGAAATTATCGATTCACGCGGCAATCCTACGATTGAAGTAGATGTAACCCTGGAAAGCGGTGCTTTCGGTTCGGCAGCGGTGCCTTCCGGTGCTTCTACCGGCGAAAATGAAGCTATTGAGTTGCGTGATGGCGACAAAAAACGTTTTCTCGGAAAAGGTGTTCTTAAAGCAGTCAAAAATGTCAACGAAATCATTTTTCCTGAAATTGAAGGCATGGATGCGTTGGATCAGGTAGGAATAGACAATGTAATGTTGACACTTGACGGCACTGCGACCAAGAAAAAGCTCGGCGCCAATGCTATTCTCGGTGTGTCTCTGGCTGTGGCTAAAGCGGCAGCAAATTTTCTTGATATTCCATTATACCGTTATATTGGCGGTGTCAACGGGAAGACTCTTCCGGTTCCGATGATGAACATCATCAACGGTGGATCTCACTCTGATGCGCCGATTGCTTTCCAGGAATTTATGATCCGTCCGGTCGGCGCGTGCTGTGTGCACGAAGCGATCCGTATGGGTGCTGAAGTTTTTCATAGTCTCAAGGCTATTCTGCACGGCAAAGGTTTGAGTACTGCTGTCGGCGATGAAGGCGGTTTTGCACCTTCTTTCAAATCCGGAACGACTGAAGCTCTTGATTGCATTATCTCAGCGATTGAAGCTGCCGGTCTGAAACCGGGCAAAGATATTACTATCGGACTGGATTGTGCGGCGTCAGAGTTTTATGATGCCAAAAAGGAAGTTTACGATTACAGTAAATTCGAAGGGAAAGGCGCTGCCAAACGTACTGCCGCCAAACAAGTTGAATACCTGGCTGAGCTGGTAAAAAAATATCCTATCGATTCTATCGAAGATGGAATGGCGGAAAGTGATTGGGACGGCTGGAAACTGCTTACCGATAAGATCGGCGCTAAATGCCAACTGGTTGGTGATGACCTTTTCGTAACCAACGTCAAATATCTTGAAAAAGGGATAAAAATGGGCGCCGCCAATTCAATCCTGATTAAAGTTAATCAGATTGGAACTTTAACTGAAACTCTTGATGCAATTGAAATGGCGCACAAAGCCGGTTATACTGCGGTGATTTCACATCGTTCAGGCGAAACGGAAGATACTACTATTGCTGATATTGCAGTAGCGGTTAATGCCGGTCAGATTAAAACCGGTTCGATGAGCCGTACTGACCGTATCGCCAAATACAACCAGTTGATCCGGATTGAAGAAGAACTGGGTGATTGCGCGATTTATCCCTGCAATTGTAAATAAGCAAAAAAGTTGAGACAGTAAGTTTATTTTATCTTCTTGATTATTAAATACTTACTGTCTTTCAACTGAATTATAATCAAACGGGCGTCCATCAGTTATCTGAAGACGCCCGTTTTTTTATGCTATGCCCGACATAAGCAGTGTCCTTGGTGAGGAAGAATCAAACTGCCGACCCGCGATCAGAAGGTTCATGCAAGCTTGAAAAGCAGGTAAGACTATAATTAACTAT
>JAAYPP010000044.1 GCA_012519765.1 Lentisphaerota bacterium | reverse complement strand
GCCGCCGATTATCAAAGGTTTCATGATAGTAATCCCTGCATTATAAAAACATTAGTTGAAAAGATATGAAAATATCATTAAAGCAGGTTTTTTCAACCCACGGTGGTTAAAGAATATCAGCAATATATCTGAAAAAAACGGTTGAGATGACAATGGTTTTTTTCAAGATTTAAAATGATTTGTCGTTAAGGACTACAGTTTGTATTGCTTTTTTCGCCAAGATGTTTAGAGTAATTAGCGAAGTCGAGGTTTTTCATAAAATTTTGTTTTCAGGGTTGCCTGATAACCATTTCCCGTCTATTATATCATAATGAATTCGTGGCAAAATAAAATTCGCGGGTGGCTTGGCTCTCTGCCCGAGGCAGCGGTGTTTTCCGCCGTCGATGAAGCCGCCATCGCACCGCTTCTGCTGCGAATAATCGCAAGCGGTGTGAAGCGCCCCCGTTTTGCCGTTTTTCCGGTTTCGACACTGGCGGAAAGAGTATTTTTTTCGGCGCGGAACTGGAATCAGGAATTCGGACTTGATCTGAAAATACTTTATTTGCCGGAAACGATTGAACACGGCAGTTTTATTCCCGAAAATGAATCTGAGCGAGCACGCACTCTTTATGAAGCACTGTCCAAGCCTTTTGATCTGATAATCGGTTCCGTCCATTCGTTTACGGCACCGGCTCCGGAGCCGGAAGATGTAATCGGTAAAGAAATAATTTTAAGGCGTGGCGAAACCATTGATTTTCAGGGGTTGTTGAAAAAACTGGTTGAACTTGATTATGATGATGAACTGGAAGTCTCGGTGAAAGGCGAATTTTCCCGGCGCGGCGGAATCATTGATGTTTTTTCGCCGGCGTACGACTATCCGGCGCGACTTGAATTCTGGGGCGACACCATTGACTCATTGCGCAAATTTTTGCCGAACAATCAGCGTTCGACAGAGGAAATCGACGAATACCGGATTATTCCGCGCGCAGGGATGCAGACCGAGCAGGAAGTCAATGATACTGATTTTTTCAGCTACAGCGAGCATCTCGGCGCGGAAACTATAGTGGTTTATCCCGGAGAATGTGAGAGCCGTCTGAAAGCTTTCGATGATGAACGCAAGCAGCAACGTTATGAATCGGTGAGCAAGGAATCGGGAGTATTTTCACTGTTGGACGCTGCTGCCGGCGCGCCCGCGGGCAGCATTCCGGCTAATTGCTATCCGGCGACCGAACATCTTCGCCGTTCATTGTCTGATGAGTTGCGCGACGGCGGGATGGAGATTCTGCGCAGTCTGACCGCCGATCAGGTGCGGCAGTGGCTTGATTCCGGTTATCAGCTGATTATGCTTGGTCTTGACGGTTCCGCGCCGGAATATATCCGCAACTGGTGTGCTGAATACCGGATTCCAGAAGATGCGATTACCCAGGAGGCTTCGACGCTTCCGGATGGATTGATTTTTCCGGGATTGAAAGTGGTTTTTCTGACCGAAAAAGAAGTATTTACCGGTAATATTTTCAAGCGTCCGGACACTATGGCGCCGGCACGGGAAAGAATTCAGGTTCAACGGCCTGAAGATGAAATCGCGGCTATTGCCGATCTTGAAGAAGGCGATTATGCCGTTCATCTGCTTTACGGCATCGGGATTTTTCGCGGTATTCGCGAAATGAAACATAAAGGAATTGTTCGCGAACTGATAGTTCTCGAATATCGCGAAGGGGCGATGATTTATGTTCCGGTCTGGCAGGCCGGACTGGTCAGCCGTTATATCGGCGCACAACATGCGGTGACATTGAACAGTCTGACCGGACGGCGTTGGAATGAAACCAAACTGAAGGTGCAGAAAGGGATTCAGGAATTTGCCGCTGACATGCTCCGTATCTGTGCCATGCGCAATGCCTGTCCGGGCATTGAATATCCTGAAGATGATCTCGAACAGCGGATTTTTGAGGATTCATTCCCATTCGACGATACGCCGGATCAGACCAAAGCTACTGCCGAGATTAAGAACGATATGTTGAAAGCCAAACCGATGGACCGCTTGCTGTGCGGTGATGTCGGATATGGCAAAACCGAAGTTGCCATTCGCGCCGCGTTCAAGGCGGTTAAGGCGGGATATCAGGTCGCGGTACTGGTTCCGACGACGATTCTCGCGCAACAGCATTATTACAGTTTCAGCGAACGCTTTGCCAAATATCCATATACGGTGGAAATGCTGAGCCGTTTCCGCTCTTCGGCCGAACAGACCGAAATCCTCAAGAGAATTGCCGAAGGCGGCATTGATCTCATCATTGGAACGCATCGGTTGCTCGGCAATGACGTCCGGTTTCATCGGCTGGGTCTGGTAATTATTGATGAAGAACAGCGTTTCGGAGTCAAGCACAAAGAGCGCCTGAAACGTTTCCGCGCTGAAGTTGACATCCTGACCATGTCAGCGACGCCGATTCCGCGGACGCTTTATATGGCAATGACCGGAGTACGCGATCTCAGTACAATTATTACCGCGCCCGGGTTGCGGCTGCCGGTTCAAACGTCAATTTCGCAGGAAGACGACACGGTGGTGATTCAGGCGATTAATCAGGAAGTTCAGCGCGGCGGTCAGGTTTACTACATTCACAATCGGGTAAAAACCATTCACCAGGTTCTCGATCGATTGGAAAAAATGCTTCCGGGAATACGCTTCGCGGTTGGTCACGGGCAAATGGATGCCGACGAACTGGAACTGGTGATGTCCGAATTTATTTCCGGCAATATTGACGTTTTGATTTCCACGACAATTATCGAGTCAGGGCTCGACGTGCCCAACGCCAATACTATCATTATCGAACGCGCCGACCGTTTCGGTCTGGCCGAACTTTATCAGTTGCGGGGACGTGTCGGTCGCTGGAACCGTCAGGCTTACGCTCATCTGCTGTTGCCGAAAAATGGGATTCTCACTGATGACGCGCGCAAACGCATCGCCGCGATTCGGCGCTATTCGCATCTTGGGGCCGGATTCCGTCTTGCCATGCGTGACCTGGAAATTCGCGGTTCCGGTAATCTGCTTGGCTCAGAGCAGAGCGGGCATATCAACAGTATCGGGTTTGAACTTTATTGCCAACTGCTGCGGCAAACTGTTGCCAGAATGAACGGCAGTGCTGATTCGGGTATGCTGCCTTCAGTCGATTTCAATATCGACTTTATCTGTTTCGCGCACGAAGCGCCACCGGAACTGCTGCCGCTCGGAATCCCGCCGGAATATATCGTTTCGGAACGTCTGCGCATGGAAGCTTACCGGCGGCTGGCTCTATTTGTCACGCAGGAACAGATCGATTCTTTTGAAGATGAACTGGAAGACCGTTTCGGAAAACAGCCGCCGCAGGTAATTCATTTCCTCAAACTTAACCGTATCCGCATCGCCGTCGGCAGAGCCGGTTATACTTTGGTCAAGGTCAGCAAAGGATTGATCTGCATCAGCCAGGGGAATAATATTTTCAAATTGAACGGTATTATTCCGTTGCTGGATTGTAAAAATCCGCCGGCCGTTCAATTAGATCACCTTTATCAGCTTGCTTCACGGATAAAACCGCTTTGACGCTACTGCTTTAAAATTTGCGCGCGCATTATGCGCGCGTGAATTTTAAACAGTGCAGATGTTCTCATTCCGGGACTTTGTAAAGTACTTTATTGATTTTAGACTTATGAACAGTAAATTATGCTGATATAAAATTAAGGTTCATAGGAGTCCATAATGAATATATCCTGCAGAAGTAAGACCATGGATACTATCGCTGCGCGTCAGGCCGATTGTCCGCTTAAAGGAGTTTCCGGTAATATCGATTTTTACGCGGAAGATGTTTTCAATACCGAATCGATTAAGCAATATCTGCCGAGCAAGGTGGCGGCAAAGCTGCTGGCTACGATCAATGACGGCAAACCGCTGAATGAAACAATCGCCTCCGATGTGGCGCACGGCATGAAAGAATGGGCGATTGACCACGGCGCGACCCATTTTACGCACTGGTTTCTGCCGCTGACCGGTTCTACTGCTGAAAAACACGATTCATTTCTTGAGCCGGTTGGCGACAAGGCGATAATGACTTTTTCCGGCAAGAATCTGATTGTCGGCGAACCGGATGCGTCAAGTTTTCCTTCCGGCGGTCTGCGCTGCACTTTTGAGGCGCGCGGCTATACCGCGTGGGATCCCACCAGTCCGGCATTTATTAAGCGACACGCCAACGGCGCCACGCTCTGCATTCCGACTGCGTTCTGCTCTTATACCGGCGCGGCTTTGGACAAAAAAACTCCGGTATTGCGTTCGATACAGGCACTTTCCACTGCCACCAAGCGCCTGATGAAAGCATTTAATCAACCCACCGGCAAAGTAACAGTCATGCTGGGCGCGGAGCAGGAATATTTTTTGATTGACCGATTGTATTATCTGCACCGTCCGGATTTAGTGCAGACCGGACGCACGCTGTTTGGCGCGCCGCCGCCGAAACATCAGCAGCTTGAAGATCATTACTTCGGTTCAATCAGACAGCGAGTGCTGAAATTTATGACTGAAGTCGAACACGAATTGTGGCGGCTCGGCATTCCTGCAAAAACCCGGCACAATGAAGTCGCGCCGGCTCAGTTCGAATTGGCCCCGGTTTTTGAAGAAGTGAATCTGGCGATTGATCACAACATGCTGGTTATGGAAATTCTTCGTCAGGTGGCTGAACGCCATGGACTGGTCTGTCTGCTCCATGAAAAACCTTTCGCCAGCGTCAACGGTTCGGGAAAACACAACAACTGGTCGCTGTTGTGCGGGAAAGTCAATCTGTTGGATCCGGGCAACGATCCGGAACAAAACGCCATTTTTCTGACTGCGTTATGCGCGATGATACAGGCAGTTGATAAGCACAGTGATTTATTGCTGGCCGCCGTTGCCGGAGCCGGCAACGACCACCGTCTCGGCGCCAATGAAGCGCCGCCTGGAATTATTTCAATTTATCTCGGCCAACAGCTCAACGAAATTATTGAGCTGTTGGAAAACGGTAACGGCGGTTCGAGTCACCATAAGGCTTCGCAGTTGCGTATCGGCGTTGATGTATTGCCGCCGCTGCCGCGTGACGCCACTGACCGCAATCGTACCAGTCCGTTTGCGTTTACCGGCAATAAGTTTGAATTTCGTGCGCCCGGTTCCAGCCATTCATGTGCCGGGGCGATGATGGTTCTCAACACGATTGCCGCGGAAGCTTTGGACGAAATCGCAGCTGAAATTGAAAAATTCAAGCCGAAAACATTCAATGCTGAACTTCAGACTCTGCTCAAATCAATTATCAAAAAGCATAAACGGATAATTTTTAACGGCGACAATTATTCCGGAGAATGGCGCAAAGAAGCCGCCGCACGCGGTCTTTTCAGTTCGCCATCCGCGCTGGAGTGGTTGAAATCTTTGACCGATAGAAAAAATATCGATCTTTTTGAAAAATATAAAGTATTTACGGAGCAGGAAATTTCCTCCAGGCATGAAGTATTTGTTGAGGAATATCGCCGTCGCATCCGCATCGAAGGCGGAATTGCGCTGGAGATATGCAACAGTATGATTGTTCCCGCGGTAGTCGAACAATTTCAGAAAGTTACTTCCGCGCTGCTAAATGCCAAAACGCTGAAAATGACCGGTACTTCCGGCTTGACTGAGCTTGCTAAAAACCTCGGATGCGGAATCGACGAACTTGGAGTTAAAGCAGGCAAGCTGGAGAAAGCGCTGAAAAACAATCGTCCGGAAGATATTGTTAAAGCGATGAACGAGTTGCGCAAGATTGCGGACGGTATGGAGAATCTTGTTGCCGACGACGCATGGCCGCTTCCGAAGTATCGTGAAATGTTGTTCATCTACTGATGATGATTCTACAAACAGCCAGACGGCGGAGGTGTTGCTTGTTACGAATATCGTTTTTCGCTTCGATTATGCTGGTGTTGACTGCTTGCAATACACTGCCGGATGGAATGCCGCCGGACAGTCCGGAAATAGTTGATATCGCGGTCAAAAAAACTTATTCAGTGGCAGGAGCTGCAAATTTATTGAGCACTTCACTGATTGCCGGCAGTATCGGTGTGCTTTCGCCGTCAAGTCGGGTCAAGTTGCAGACTGACGCCGGGATGCCGTTTCGTGAGTATGCTTATGAAGTTATGAGCGCGGCGCGGCGTACTGTCGGATTTCAGATCAGCAGCACTCCCGATTATTTACTGGAAGCGTTTTTTACTCCGTTGAAAGACGGCATTTTCGAGTGGGAAATGTCTTTAAGTGGTTCCGGCGTAGTTTTATGGCGTCAAGGTGTTATTGTTGATAGCAAAATCAGCGATTGAATATCGATATTAAAAGTAAAAAACATGAGGAGAGTTTAATCATGGCAGGAATATTTAAAGCGTATGATATCCGCGGAGTCTATCCGGAACAACTTAACGAAGAAATTGCCGAGTCGATCGGTCGTGCCTATGTGGAATTTACCGGCGCGCGAAAAGTGGTTATCGGCATGGATATGCGGCCGCACTCCAAACCGATGTTTGAGGCAATTGCTCGCGGTATTACCGGACAGGGGGCGGATGTTATTGATATCGGGATGGTTTCAACTCCGATGTCGTACTTTGCCAACGGCAAACTGAAAGCCGACGGCAGCATTATTATTACCGCTTCGCACAATCCTGCAGAGTGGAGCGGATTCAAACTTTGTATTGCAGATGCGGTGCCGATCAGCGGCGTTACCGGCATTGCCGATATTGAAAAAATTGTCGCCGCTAAATCATGGCGGAAATCAACTTCAACCGGCAAAATTTCAAAGTATGATATTGCCGGAGAATATTACCAGTTCCTACGTTCACACGCCAAAATGAACCGCAAACTCAAGGTCGTGGTTGATTATGCCAATGCGATGGGTTCGCTGGAAATCGGCGGCATTGAAGACATGTTTGAAATCATCCCGCTTTATAAGGAACTGGATGGTACGTTTCCGAATCATGAAGCCAATCCGCTGAAAGCTGATACGCTGGATGTTTTGCGGGCGAAAGTGGTGGAATACGGCGCTGATTTCGGAGCCGGTTTTGACGGTGATGCTGACCGTTGCGGATTTGTTGATGACTGCGGTGAAATTATTCCGATGGACCTTTTCACTGCTTTGATTGCTCAGGACATTCTATCCGACGGTACTGCCGTAATCCTTTACGATTTGCGCAGCAGCCGCGCAGTCAAGGAGTGTATCGAAGAAAACGGTGGAACTGCTATCATGTCGCGAGTCGGTCATGCTTTTATCAAAAATCAGATGCGCGAGCATGACGCGGTATTCGCCGGAGAACTGTCCGGCCATTATTATTTCAAAGAAAATTTTACCGCTGAATCGCAGGGGCTGGCATTTGTCAAGCTGGCCAATCTAATCTGCAAATCCGGCAAAAAAGCTCATGAACTGGTAGCGCCGTTGCGCAAGTATTGCTCCAGCGGTGAGATTAATTCCAAAGTCGCTGATGTAAAATCGATTCTGGATAAATTGCGCGTCCGGTATCGCGACGGCAAACAGTATGAACTTGACGGCATCTCTACCGAATATCCGCAATGGTGGTTCAATGTCCGCGCATCCAATACCGAACCGCTACTGCGTCTGATTGTCGAAGCGGATACCAAAGAATTGATGGAACAGAAACGCGAAGAACTGCTGGCAATTATTCGCGGCTGATTGACAGCCGCTTACTCTTTTTCGACTATTTCGCCAAATAATGAAACGGCGGTAACCCGGTTGATTTTGACCTTGATCAAATCGCCGGGTTTTATTCCGTCGGAAGGGGTAAAAATCACGGTTTTAGAATTGGTGGTTTTTCCCGACCAGCGCTCGGTATTGCGTTTGCTTACACCTTCGACTAAAACCTCCTGTACAGAACCGTTCAGCTTGATATTGAATTTCGCTGAACGTTCGGCCAGATCTTTAAGCAGTATCTGGTTGCGTTCCTCTTTTATCGCTTGCGGGACGTCGTCGTCCAGCTTGAAGGCGGCAGTCCCGCTGCGTGGCGAGTATTTGAAAATATAAGCATTGTCGAAACCGATTTCGTTCAGCAGTGAACGCGTGGCGTTGAAGTCTTCTTCGGTCTCTCCGGGAAAACCGACAATGACATCGGTGGAAAAAGTAAGATCAGGCATCTTGTCCAATAGTTTTGCGGCGATATTCCGATATTGTTCTGCCGTATAATTGCGGTTCATGGCTTTCAGTATCCGGTCGGAACCTGATTGTACCGGCAAATGAATATTGCGGCAGATTTTGGGATTCGCGGCAATAGTGGCGATAAGCCGGTCGTTGAAATACGAAGGATAGGGAGAAGTGAAGCGGATACGTTTTAATGCTTCAATTTTGACGAGTTCTTCCAGCAGCTCCGCGAACGGCGAATGGTCGGGCGGCGGCGGGTTGATGTTGCCGTCCAGCCCGAACGCGGCGACGTTTTGGCCCAGCAACATAATTTCGCGGGTGCCGCCGTCTACCAGTTCTTGTGCTTCCGCGACGATATCGGCGATGTCACGGCTGATTTCTCTGCCGCGGACATACGGGACGATGCAATAAGTACAGAAGCGGTTACAGCCGCGGGTGATGGCAATCGAAGCAAAGATAGAGTTTTGGCAATGTGCTCCCATTCCGGTCAGCACGGCGTTGTCCGGATCCAACAGCGTTACTTGCGCGCTACGTTCTTCCGCAATGGATTCGACAATGTCCGGCAGTTTGTGAAGTTGTCCGGTGCCGATGACAAAATCAATATGCGGTAATTCGCGAAATAAATCTTCGCCGCGATTCTGAGCCATGCAGCCCATGACTCCGATAATCAGTTCCGGTCGCGTCTTTTTCAATTTCTTCATGAACCCGATCTTGCCGATAGCTTTGCGTTCGGCCTGATCGCGGACACTGCAGGTATTGAATATCAGCACATCAGCTTCGTTTTCATTGGTCACTAACTCATGACCGCGTTCTGCCAGCATGGCGCCTCCGGCTTCGGAGTCGCGTTCATTCATCTGGCAACCGTATGTTTTAATGAATATACGCATCAGTTTGCTATTACCAGGTTGTCACGGTGAATGATTTCATCATCGGCATCACGTTTCAGTATTTTGCTGATTTCAGCACATTTATGACCGATTATGGTGCGGCAGTCCTTGCTGTCGAAATTGCTTAAGCCGCGGGCGATAACTGTTCCTGCCGGATCAATTATTTCCAGAGTGTCTCCGCGCTTGAATTCACCTTCAGCAGCAGTTACTCCTGAAGGGAGCAGACTTTTACCTTTGTTTTTTACCGCTTCCGCCGCGCCGGTGTCGACGTAAACCCGTCCGGAGCAGCGTGAGAAAAAGCGGATAAAACGTTTCTTCGAATCCATAATTTTCCGTGATGGAACGAATAACGTTCCAATGTCTTGTCCGGCGACAATCTCTTTTAGTGCCGATGGATTGCGGCCATCGGCTACCCAGAGATATTCTCCTGCGGCATTGACCATTTCCGCGGCGCGCAGTTTTGAAATCATGCCGCCGATGGAAAGATTTTTGTTGTCGGTACCTTCGGCGGATGCTTTCAAGTCATCATTGATCTTTTTAACCAGCGAAATCCGGGAACCGAGTGTGCCGTCAGCATTGCGTTCGCGCAGGCCTGATTCCGTGGTCAGAATAATGGTCAGTTTGGCTCTGGTCATAGTGGCGATAAGTGCCGACAGAATATCATTGTCACCAAATTTTAGTTCGGAAATCGAAACGGAATCATTCTCGTTGATCACCGGCAGAATACCGCGTTCCCACAGTGAATCAATGCAGTTCATGATATTCAGATAACGTTCGCGGTTGCGCAGATCGTCGGCGGTCAGCAATAGTTGTGCCGCGCAGAAACCGAATTTGGCGCAAGCTTCATTATATTTGGCCATAAGATGGCACTGGCCGACGGCGGCCAACGCCTGAACATCAGCCAGTTGGCGTGGGCGTTTTTCAATTTTCAGTTGTTTCATGCCATTTCCGACGGCTCCGGAAGAAACCAGCAGTACTTTGATTCCTTTTTCGCGCAATGCCTGAATTCCGGAAACCAGTTGCGGCACTGATTCCGGGTCGGTCAGAAGCCTGGTACCGGCTTTGACCACAATTTTACGGCAGTCCTTCAGCGCTTGAAGCCGTTCCGCGCATACTTTTTTATTCATTATAAAGATTCTCCGTGAAATCTTCGGGGGACAACATTAACGAAAGGTTTGTACCCTTGAATTTTAAATTGTTACGGGTTTTCGACTGCCTCAAAAGGATTAGCAGGATGAGCAGTCGTCAACCGGGTTCGTGTCGCTTAAATTATTATAATTCCGATGAAATACAAGCTCAGCTGATGCCTTTTTGCTATTTTGCCGTCGCCGACAAATGTCGCTTTGTCAAAGCCGTAACGTTTTTTACTTGGTGGTAAGTCAGGTGGTTCCGTCCCAGTCATTGCCGGGGGGATTGGCTGACATTGTCCGGCAGCGTTCGATGAAAAGCTGAGTCGGTCGATCCTGCGGGAATTTAATCTGTATGGCGAGGAATAAGTTGAGTGCTTCTGCCCAGTCACGGCGGAAATAGGCTTCGAGTGCTGTTGTGAAGCTGTCACAAAGTTGGACAATGGTTTCTGTGAGTTCGTCTTCTTTATTCCCGAGCAATTCATATATCATGATGCTCTGTTTTCTGCCCAAAACAGCCACGCGGTCAAGAGGGCGGAAGATCATGCGGTCTGCTGTCTTCTGATAAACGGTTTCACCGGCGATGATCGTTGTGCCGTATACTTTGCCTGCGCCTTCGAGACGACTGGCAATGTTGACCGCGTCGCCGAGGACGGAGTAATTCATCCGTTCGGCGGAACCCATGTTGCCGACAATCACTTCGCCGGAATGAATACCAATGCGGGTGGGGAGGATTACTTTGCCTTCAGCGGTCCATTTTGCGTTTAGTTGCTGAACCCGCTGCTGGTAGTCCAGTGCGGCCAGGCAGGCCAGGTATGCATGGTCGGACTCCGGAGTCGGAGCGCCCCAGAATGCCATGACCGCATCGCCAATGTATTTATCGACCGTTCCTCTGTGTGTGGAAATCACGTTGGTCGCATGGTCGAAGTATTCGGAAAGATGATTCATCAAAGGTTCCGGTTCGAGAAGTTCAGAGATAGGGGTGAATCCTTGAATGTCAGAAAAGAAAACCGTAAGTTCTTCACGTTGTCCGCCGATGTGTGCCGCCTGTCCGCGATTTACAAGTTGGCGAACAAGTTCACCGGGAACGTATTTGCCGAATGCGGCGAGGGCGATTTTTGCGCAGCCCAACGCACTTTGAAGTTCCCGAATTTCGCGAATATGGGAATTCGGAGATATGGTGGAATCAAATCGGAAGTTCTGCAGTTGCCGCGCTTCGTCCGCCAAAACGGTCACAGGATGTGAGATGCTGCGGGACAAGATGCCGGCCACGATGATCGCAATCACCAGGATGATTCCGGCCACCAATAGGGTATTGCGTGCGGTGTCGCGGAGGGAGCCGATAAACTCGTTCCGGGGGACGACCATGGCGATTTTCCAGTCGTTGTCGAAAGACTTCGGGAAACTCGTAACCGAACCAATATAGGTGATCCCGTCGGCAGTAAAGGTAAAACGCGATTTGGTGTTTGCCCGGTATTCTTCGATACAGCGCGCGACTCGTGGTTCTCCGATTTCGTCAACCCGCGCTGGAGTCGGCTTCCCATTGTGTTCGCGTACGATGCGCGTGATGTCGGGATAGGCCACCAGTTCGTCCTGACTGTTGATGATGAAAGCGATGCCGCGTTCGCCCACTTTCAGAGTCTGGAGAAATGATGACATGGAGTCTAATACGATATCAATGCCGAAAACGCCGATGAATTGACCTTGGGCATTACGGAGCGGACAGGAGACGGTAATTCCTGGAGACTTGTCGGTAAATAAAATATACATATCAGTCCAGTTGATACCTTCATTATCTTTGGCATTGGCATACTAGGGACGCAAGCGTGGATCGTAGTCGATAGTATCGAGCTGTTCAGTTTTGACAACTTGGCCATTGCGGTCACGATAAATCCAGGTTGTGCGGGGATTGTCGGCGTCGGCCTCAATATGCTTGGTGGCGATAGTTCCGTCGGGCATTTTCTTTGGCATCAGAAAATTACCATTCTCGTCGCCCATGTTGAACATAGCCAGCTGCGGGTATTGTTTCAGGATGGCGATGGCCCGTTTTTCAGTATCAGTTCCGGGACGCAGTGAAAATGTTTTTGTTTCTGATGCGAGTCGGGCGCTCATTTCTACCATGGCGATCGCGGGTTTAAGGTAGTCCGTGGTCTGTTCGATGATCGCTTCCGAGGCGCGCGACATGAGTTCGTCGGCAAGCTGCATGAGGGTGGCCGCGTGCCGGGTATGCATATAAGTGATCATTGGAATTGTCGTCAGCAGCAGAATCACAATGAAACTGGTCAGGATCGTGAATTGTATACTGTGAGTTTTATTTGCCGTAGGGGTGTCTGGTGATGAACATTTTTGTGTAGCGGGTATGTTTTTCATACATTTTCACTTCAATAAAAGCGTATTTCCAATAGCTGAATTTTGCAACTGACCTTCTCTTTTCAGGTTGATAAAGGCTAATATACCCTGCCGGAAGTGTTTTGAAAGTCCGATAGAGTTAGAATCGACTGGCAGGACGGTAATGAATTAATTTTCCGCCGTGATTATCGGAATTAAGGCAAATAAACAGGGTTTATAAAAATGGCGTTTCCCGGCTGAAAAAACATTTATGAGACTGGAGAGAAAATGTCGTAAATTCATAATCTAAACTTTGCGCGCGCATTATGCGCGCGTGAAGTTCAAAAACAAATCTTCAGTGTTATTATGGCAGGTGCGGGTATTCTTGCAAGTACAGTAAAACCGTATATATTAAATGACATAATTGAGCAAAGATAGAGCACTAGAAATCAACTTTTTTAAAAAGGACAAAACAATGAGTATATTGATGGAAAGAGGCGGAGTTGATCTGGCAATTACGGATGCCGAACTCAAAGATATGGTTGCCGGAGTAATAGACAAAATCGGCGGGAAGTTACAAAAAGTGTTATTGATTCCCCCCGATTTTACCCGGTTGAATTCTTATTCCGGACCGATTACCGCCATGGTTTACGAAATGCTTCGCGGCCGTGCACAGGTTGACATCATACCAGCATTGGGTACTCACGCGCCAATGACTGAAGGGGAGATTCGCGCCATGTTCGGACCGGATATCCCGCTGGATGCATTTGTCGTTCATGACTGGCGGCGTGATGTAGTCAGGAAGGGAGTGGTTCCCGGCGATTTGCTTCGCGAGTGGTCTGGCGGCAAAGTTGAATACGAGGTGGGTGTCGATGTTAACCGTATCCTGTTCAACGGTTATGACCTGATTTTGTCCATCGGCCAGATTGTGCCTCACGAAGTTGTGGGTATGGCCAACTACACGAAAAACATCCTGGTCGGTGTCGGCGGTTCGGAAATTATCAATAAATCGCATTTTCTCGGTGCGGCCTGCAATATGGAACGTATTATGGGGCAGGCTGATTCTCCGGTGCGCCGCCTGTTCAATTATGGCGTTAAAGAATTTCTTGGCGATCTGCCGATTTATTACATGCTGACCGTTATGGCGCGCGATAAGGTTTCCGGCAAGATGGCGATGCGCGGATTTTTTGCGGGAAATGACGACGAATGTTTTTTGAAAGGTTGCGCGTTGTCCCAGAAAACCAATCTCGAACTGCTTGACCGGCAACTGTCCAAAGTTATCGTGTACCTCGATCCTGAAGAATTCAAAAGTACCTGGCTGGGCAACAAAGCGGTATACCGCACCCGCATGGTACTCGCTGATAAAGGCGAACTCATTGTTTTGGCTCCGGCATTGCGCGAGTTCGGCGAGGATAAAGAAATTGACCGGCTCATCAGGAAATATGGTTATTTCGGAACGCCGGCAACATTGCGCGCGGTAGCTGAAAACGATGAGCTGAAAAACAATTTGGGCGCGGCGGCGCACCTGATCCACGGTTCTTCGGAAGGTCGCTTCAATATCACTTATTGTCCGGGTCCGAAGATTTCCCGCGCCGAGATTGAAAGCGTAGGATTCAAGTATGGTGATCTGGATGAAATTTCGCGACAGTATCAGACGGATTCCCTGAAAGACGGGATGAATCTGATTAACGGTGAAGAGGTTTTTTATATCAGCAATCCCGCGTTGGGGCTGTGGGCGTGGAAGGAAAACTTTACACAATAAAATCATTTTGGCTCCCGTAAGGTACACTAAAAACGGATTGCCTTTTTTACTTCATATCACCGGATAATGGATATTTTTATCAGGAGTTAAGATGAAAAGTATAATCAGTGTCCGCAATGTTTGGCACCATTATGGCATAAGCCCGGTCTTGAAGAATGTTTCGCTTGAAATCGAATCCGGCAAACTTGTGGTTGTAATGGGGCCGAACGGTATGGGGAAAAGTACCCTGCTGGGTTTGATCGGGGGAACGATTTATCCGATCAGAGGCGAAGTCGAAATTGACGGCAAAATTCGCAGAAGCTCAATAGAAAACGAAAGCGCGATCCGGCGACAGTTGGTTTACTTGCCGGACACGCCATTTTTTCCTCCCAACAGTACCGGCATGGAATTTATTCTGGCGGTGGCGCGACTTTACGAAATAGACAGTTTCCGGGCAATGGAACACGCCGAAGTGTTGCTGGGAGTATTTGATCTGAAGGAAAAAGCCCACAGTCCGATTTCGTCTTATTCCACGGGGCAGCAGAAGAAACTCGGTTTGTGTTCGGCTCTGATAACTGAAGTCCCGATTTTGGTTTTGGACGAACCTTTTTCCGGTGGTCTTGATTCTGCGGCGTTGTTGGCAATGAGTAAAATATTGAAAATGCTTGCCGCCCGCGAAGATGTAACAGTGGTTATGGCAGTACCGGTGCCCGAACTGGTTGAGCCATTGGCCGATAAAGTTGTGATTATTGGCGACGGTGAAATCATCGCTTATGATACTCCTGCCGCGATCAAACAGCAGGCAGGAGGAGAGGATATTTTGCTTGCGGAAGCACTTGAGAGTTTGGTGCATCCCGACAAAATCAATATTATCGACCAGTATCTGAAGGAGCGAAAATCTTGAAAATGCGTCCTTATTGGCTGATGAATTTCCCCCCGGTTTGGTCGATTTGGGTTTTTCTTACTGTTTTCGGAGTGACCTATTGGTTGGATCAATGGTTTCCGGTTGCGGTCTTTACCGGCTTAAGAACTTTGTTGATATTTCTGGCCTCCTTGGTGTTTGGCGCCTGGCGGGTAATTGCTTTCTATCCTTATCCTGCCGGAAAATACGGCAGATGGCTTACTATGACACCCTGGCAATTTGGTACACGTTTGCCCAATGGCTCTATCCAGCTCAATGCTTCTGATATGCTGACGGTGGGGCTACTCTGTTCGATAACACTTTGGGACCACGATATTTCCATTGTGACGCCGTTGGCGATATTTCTCTACACTTATATAATTTGCGCAACCTATTCAACTTTTAGCGGTATTCCCTGGCGAAAATACTGGCTGAAGAAAGTTTTAATTGCGGCAATTATGCCATTTGCGTTTTATCCGGTTGTTTCAGTTTATAGTATGGTGATTTCGTTGGCAGTGTGTTACTGGTTGTGTTTCAGTCTGTTGCGTGAAGTTCTAAAAGATTTTCCGTGGAACCAAATTGCATGGTTGCAATCGGATGAGGAGGTTCTGACAAAGAAGAGTTTGAAAACTTTCATTGCGGGCTGGCCTTACAGTGCGTTAGCGGCGATTGAAAAAAAAGAACCGCGCATAAAAAACCGGATTTGTGAGATATTGGTGCCGATCTTGTTGGCGGTATGGTGGTTGCACGCTATGATGGCGCTGACATTGGATAAAAATTGTTTTCCCTTGTCATTTATATTAGTTTGCATCGCACTGCTTGGCATTGGAATCAGATTGTCATGCTATTTAACAGGAACCGCACCGCCGATTTCGTTATGGGGACGAATTTTCAACGGTTACTTTATCATTCCGAAATATGACCGGATTTTTCTTGCTCCGTTACTTGTGGTTATACTGGTGTTTTTTGCCGTATATTTTATGCCGGAATCAACCCAATATGCAGTTTGGATTTTTGAACTGACAATTTTTGCGCTGCTCGTTATTTTGCGCGGATTCCCGCCCAGTCTGGATCAATGGCGGCAAACCGGCGCGTTCAGAATTGTCAGAAGCAAAATGATTGAAAAACAAGCCAGTCAGGTCATCAACAAACCGAAGACCGTTTTTGAAAAAAATCCCGTAGATCTGTTAATGGGAAAATAGACTCCGATGCAAAGATTACAGGATTGTTTATCCCGCTGTTCTTTTTCAGCGATGAGACATCTCCGGAAAACGCTTTGCGGATAAACAAGGTTGTTTTGAGAGAAAATTGATAGCAAGCCTGGTGTCTTCGACCGGATCGGATCCGGCTTCACGTTCGATAGCAAGAAATATATCCGGTGCGATCTTCTCTAAAGCGGACAAATATTGTTCCCATTTTACAGAACCCTGACCCAGCGGCGTTTCACGAAATATTTCACCGGTATCGGCAAAGAGCTGTTTAATGCCCCCTTTAGCGAATGCGTCGTAAACTTTCTCCGGATCGCAGCTGCGGTAATTGACGCCGTCTTTGGCGTGAGTATGGACAACATACGGAGCCAGAATTTCCAGTTCAGATACTTCATCCGCGCCAAGTACCATTACCAGATTTGCCGGATCGAAATTGATCCCGACTCCTGGAGAATCAACGTCTTCGAGCAGCATTTTCAGCGTTATCGCCGGTTCCGGTCCGGTTTCAATCGCCACTACAGCGTTATGGGCGGCGGCATAGCGGCCGGCTTCGCGCAGAGCGTTGACTTGATTGCGATAAAGCTCATCATTGCGGTTGTTGCGGACGACACCGATGTGGGTGGTGACGATACGGCACCCCATATCCAGTGCCAGATCGATATTACGACAGGTCAGCTCAATGCGTTCCGGATTTTTCTCGGCGATACGGAAACCATGCCCGCCGATCTCTCCGCAAACTGCGGAGATTTCCAGCCCGAGGTCATCACAATGGCGTACTACTTCCCGGCGTTTTGCAGGGGAGAAATCCAGAAGATTTTCGCGTGTACTTACCGAATAAAGCTGAACCCCGTCCAGCTGCAGTTCGGCCGCTGTTTCAAGGCATTCAAACAGCGGCCGTTGCAGTCTTTGAGCAATAACACCGATCTTCATGGATTAAAGCGCCTTGAGTTGGCGTGCGGTTTTTTCGGCCAATTCCTGATCGGGGAGTACCAAATCGGGCAGACGCGAGAACGGGATCATTTCCGCGGTCAGCGGTCCGCGATAACCGATTTGGTTAAGCGCGGCAAAAACGGCGGTGAAATCGACATCGCCGGTCATTAGATCGTCGCCGAACCCGTGCATTCCGCCGGCGCAATCGCTGCCTGAAAAGTTTTTGAGATGAACAGCTTTGATTTTGTCGCCGAGAATTTCAACATAATCCTGAGGGCGGCCGATATAGCAACAGTTGCCGACATCAAAATAAATACCGATACGTTCAGATTCGAACTGTTCCAAATATAATTTCCATTCCATCGGCGACAGCAGAAATTGGTTCCACACGTTTTCCAGTCCGACATTGACGCCGAGTTTTTCCGCTAAGATCGATATTTCCTTGATTGCGACAACCGACTTCTGCCATACCGATGCATATGATTGTATCGGCCTGGAATCATCCCAGCCCACGCAGGTAGCGCCGGGTACCAGCAGTACGGTTTCGACACCCAGCCAAGCGGCGAGTTGCAGGTACTTGCGGGTGAAATCCATGGCCGTTGCGCGTTCTGCGGCATCTTCCGAGGAGAGCGAGCAACCCCAGTAAAAACCGGTAGCCAACGTCCGTAAACCGATTCCTTTGCTTTTGGCATAATCACGAATTTTTACGCATTCCGCTTCGGAGATATCCGGACTGATAGCATCGCCGACTGTCAGTTCGACTCCATCCAGCTCCATTTCTACGGCGAAATCGATAAACTCATATGGTGTCCGATTGGGTCCGAATCCGCCGAATACCCAGTAATTAAGTGCTTTGTACATTATTTTACCTCCACCGTTTTGCCTTGGGTTTCTGCTGACTGCATTTCTGCCATTATAACCTTGAACGACTCGAAAATTTGCTGAGGAGTCTGATAACGGTTCGGCGTAACATTATTTTTGACGCAGTCAACGAAGTAATTGAGTTCCTGATGCCAGCCGGTAGGCAACTCGCCGATATTGATTTCCGGAGTTTCGATTTTACCGTCATTCCAATGGATTTTGTAGCCTTCATGGTTGAAACGGAGCGTTCCTTTTTCGCAGATAATCTGGAAACTCATTTCGAACGGAATTGTTCTTGGCGCGGTCCAGCCGCCTTCGGCCATGATCAGTGAATTGTCGCCAAAATCATAATTGGTAATGACGTGGTCAAATCCGTTGTCGCTGCAGACACCGCGGACGCCGAAAGTATTTACCGCCCGGGGAGAACCGAAAAAGTAACATACCAAATCAGTATCATGCAGATGCAAGTCAAGCAGGGCACCTCCGGAACGACTGTTGTCCATAAACCAGTTTTTCCAGGAATTGCCGTCTATGCTTGGGGAAAGACGGCGGAACATAGCACTGCGGACTTTGCCCAGCACCCCGGACTTGTACAGTTTTTGCGCATGAAAGTATTCCGGCCATGCTCTGATGCACATTCCGACATTGAAAAAAGTGTTGGCGCTTTTGACTGCCTGCTCTATTTCTGCCATTTCCGCGAGATTCCGGCAAAGCGGTTTCTCGGAAAATACATGTTTTCCTTTTCCTAACGCGGCTATTATCAAATCTTTATGGTCGGGCGTCGGGACACAGATATCAACAACATCTACGTTTGGATCTTCAATTAATGCAAGTCCTGAATCATAAGCTTTAACGCCGTTCAGATCCAGTGGTATGGTATTATCTTCATTACCGATATTCCCGGATACTTTCGTGATATCGCCGCGCCGTTTGTCCGCATCGACATCCGCAATTGCGATGATTTCAGCGTTTGGCAGCCCCCGGTAAATCCGAAAGTGCGTAGTTCCCATGAACCCGAGACCGATGATTCCAATTCTTACTTTTTCCATAGAAATATCCTCCTTGGTTGATGAATTGTCTATTATATTTATAACCTGATAAATGCTGATTGTAAATGGAAAATATTACAAATAGATGGATAAACCTGCAATTCAGTGCTATTTTAATCCAAATCATGGAGGTTGCTGATGTCTTTGACGCTTGAGCTGATTTTACGGGATGAAGTAAAAAAATTGTTGGATCATTTTGCTTCGGTATTAAATATCCAAACGGTATTTTTTTCTGCAGACGGCGTAATTCTGAAGCGCGGCCGTCATCTGACCAATTGTCTTTTCTGCCAAATGGTACAGCGACATCTCGGCGGGTCGGAAAAATGTTTCGCGCTTGACCGCAGAAAGCAGCAGGAAGCAGCTGCCGCAAAACGCGCAGTATGTTATCATTGCCATGCCGGTTTGAGGGAAGTAATGGCGCCGGTATTTATTGACGGGCAGCTGGCGGGCTATATCAGTTTCGGTCAATTCCGAACCGAAGAAACACCACCGATAATCAGCGAAGACCAGGAACTGCAGTCGCAGCTTGCCGCGGAATTCATGAGTCGCCCTTTTTTCTCCGGTGAGGCGCTTGCCGACCTGGTGGGAATGTTCGACATGTTGCTGGACTACATCGTTACCCGCGAGCTGGTGGCATGGCATGGCGACCGGATCTGGGAACAGGTGAGAAACGCTATCGAAAACGGACTGGACTATAATCTGAAACTTTCTGATATTGCGCGCCGTTCCGGGAGAAGCGTTTCTACCGTATCGCATCTGATTAAGGCAAGAACCGGTCTGTCTTTCAAAGAGCTGTGGAATGAAAAACGGTTGGAGAAGGCTGAAAGTATGATGAAGGCGCATCCCGAAATGAGTATCGGCGAAATTGCTGCTGCTACCGGATTCAGTGACCGCTATTATTTTTCAAGGCTTTATGCCAAAAAACGCGGCTGTCCACCCAGCGCAACACGCAGAAAATTTCCAGGTTCCTGACGGCGCTGCGCAATGGGTGTTTCTGAGGCCTGACAAACCTACTTTTTCGGCATTTCCTGGTGTTCAACCTTCTCAACGAGTTTAATGTCAGCGAGGGAAATGTGACCGGCAACCCGTCCATCGTCTAGGGTATCGGCGGTTCTTCCTTCCAGCCTTTGGAAAAGCTGGATAAGATCCTTGATCCCTCCAATTGAGAACCATATTGTGGTCACCAATCCGACCACTCCAGCCAGCAGAATGCTGTTGATATAGAAGTACCATGCCCACCATTCATTCGGCCAGCTGTGAAAGAGATTCCAGATAATAACCAGAGCGAAACAGATTACGCAGTTGTAAACAAAAGACCAGATGAACACCGACCATGCCAGAATTTTGTCACCGGTAGTGTACTGCGAAGTGATACCGACAATTTTACTGAGGTTAAAACGCGTTTTCTGCAGGGCAATGCCTTCGGTATGATAAATACCGCGGTGGAGCATACGGTCCATGTTGAATTTCTCGCGGCAGGTCAGCAGTGAAATTACAATGTACAGCGAAATTGATACCAACATGGCAATAAAATATATTTCCTGCGAATTGATGGGGAATTTATCCGGGGTCATGTCCCAGATGACTAAAGGATGAAACGGTGAAGATACATTCCATAAGAATTCTTTAACTGGCTCTGCCAAACCGTTATTGGACAGAAATGGGTAAATGCTTTTTACCCACATCTGCTGGCAGACAATTCCGCCGACAGCAATAGAACTGCCGGAGATCAACGAGGTAAATGCTCCGGCAGCGGTACCGCGCCGCCAATAAAGGCCGAACACTATTACCGGACCGGCGCCGCCGAGCCAGATAGCACCGGTAATCGCAAAAAACATCAAAATAAAATCAACCTGGGCGAAGAGCAATGAAAATAAAAATGCGAATGCCGCTACTCCCGCTATGACAAAACGGAGCAATTTCAGCTGCACTTCCGGCCTTAAGCCGTTCGGGCAGAACGGAAGAACTACGTCCTGAACGATAATGCTGCCCCAGGAATGCATATAAGTGGTATCAGTACTGACCATCAAAAAAATCATGATGGCACACATTATTCCGGTGATCCCGATCGGCAACATATCGCGTACCGCGATTGGTACCAGCATCTGACTGTAAATAGTATTGAAGGTCAATCCTTTGGCTTTGTCAACCGAATCAATGGCGATTTTGGCAACTTCCTTGTAATCTTCGGTGCCGGTCAGCGGCTTCGATAAATCGAATTTGTCGCCGACCCGTTGCTGTAATTCAGGTGCCGCTTTACCTGATTTAATGAAATCGCTGATTTCGCCACGGACAACATTGAATTTGTCTTCACTCGCAATGTCTGAAATAGTCTTCAAGGTCAACTGCTTGCTGACTTTCGTTGCCTGCGGTTGGTAATTAATATGTTTCATATAAGTAAATGCGGCGATTGCCATCAGGGTATACATCATAACCGACAATCCAGAGCGCCAGGTACCGAGTAAGCCCCCAATTTTCTGCTCGTGTGGTGTCGCCGCGGCCGCATTATAACCGGATGTTCCAGACCAAGCCATGCGATTGAAAATCGAGGAAAAAATACCGACCATAACGTAAAATAGATTAAAGTTTCTCAGGTTATATACGTCATAAGGATTCAGAAAGCTTTTACCTGGCTCGGTATCAAGAAGGGTAGGTGCCATTTCGTTGGTCCAGGAAAATTTGTAAAGAATAAACCCGACAATCACTACATACATCGGATAACTCAGCAAACCCTGAACGCAATCGGTTACCATGATTGTGATTTGACCGCCCATCATTACTATCCATACGGCAATTGAGAGGAAAAAAAACATCGCCAAACCGAAAGTCGGAAAGCCCATACCGAAAATCGTGATATAAGCCGGCAAATCAAGAAAATAGATCAGGCAACGCGCGCCGACCGCGGGAAAAATCGCATAATTGATTACGCCGGAGATACTCTGCAGAATTGCCGCGAAAATGCGGAATGTCCGGTTATAGCGCATTTCAAAGAATTGTCCCATCGTCATTGCTCGGGTTTCTCTGTAACGGTAAGTGCAGAATCCGGTCAACGCAAAAATCAAACCGAGCGGGGCGGAAATTTTACTCCAGAAGCTAATTCCGAATCCGCAGGTGTAATACATTTCAAAAAGCGCAACCAAGCTGATCAAGCCAAGTCCAGCTTCACCTGAGGCAACCGAAATTACGTAACGGCCAGCCACCCGACCGGCAGTCAAAAAGTCAGATACTCCAGTGAGATAACGCTGGGTTTTTATCCCGATCCATAAAACCACCAGCAACGGAATGAAGACCAACACATAATCCAACCAATGCATGATAATGCCTCCAAAGATTTGTTAATGGGAAAGAGCGCATTAATATCACCCTTGGAGTTTTTTTTTCAATTGAAAAATCTAGAAATAAAGGAAGTATTATCGAGAGGCAAAAAAACGGTTCGTGAACTCATATGTAAAAGTTCACGAACGGATTCAGAATTTAGTTTTAATTAATTTTACTGTTTGTTGCTGTCGTCTTGAAGTTGACTTTTTTCAACTTCTGCGACCAGTGCCAGATCAGCTG
>JAAYPP010000241.1 GCA_012519765.1 Lentisphaerota bacterium | reverse complement strand
TTGTTATTCGTGAGAAAATTGGCGGGGGCGCCACCGGAAATGTGTATAAAGCGGTTCAATTGTCTTTGGGTAGAGAGGTCGCGCTTAAAATTATTGACAGCGGCAATACCGGAGATGAGCGTTTTGAGGCTTTGATGCACGAAGCGCGAGCCGCGGCCAAATTGAATCATGTTAATCTGATTCAGGCACTGGCGGTAGGCGAAGAAGATGGCATCTGTTATATGGCAATGAACCTGGTCGAAGGCGAGACCGTCAAGACCAGACTGCAGCGTGAAGGCGCATTTGAGATTGATGAAGCACTTCATGTTGTCCAGCAAGTCGCCGAAGCTCTTTGGTATGCTTGGGAAAACGCTCATATGATCCATCGTGATGTTAAGCCTGAAAACATCATGATAACCAAAGACGGAATAATAAAACTAACTGACATGGGACTAGCCGTTTTCCTTTCCGGGTTAGATGGCCCTGATGTTATTTCCGGAAGTCCTTCTTATATGAGTCCCGAACAATTTTCCGGCGATGAAACTGATAGCCGTTGTGACATATATAGCCTTGGAATTACTTTATATGAAATGCTTTCAGGTGAGCTTCCATTTAAATCTGAAACGCTTGAAGCAATTGCTGAACAACATTTTCGCGAAGTGGCATTGCCATTGCACCGCTTGAATCAGGATATTCCGGTGAAAGTTTCCAATCTGGTTCGTCGGATGATGGAAAAATATCCTGAAGATCGTTTCGCCGATATGAATGAACTATTGAACGAAATATGGGAAGTCCGTCAGATTACTGCTCCGGACAATGCGATGGTTCCTGATGTTCATACGATTTCAATCGGGCGACTCAACTATGAGCGCCAGCTGAAGCTGATGCAATCCGAAGAAAACAATACTCAAAATGTTATCCGCAGCGAGAACGAGCGCCGCCGAAGTCGGCGTAAAGATATTTTTTATATCGTAACTTTGTCGATAGTCTTGTTAAGTATGATTTTCAGTCATTTGTTCCAATATTATCTCTCATACAATAGTGATTCGTATACCGACAGCCATGAGTTCGAGTCGCTTCAGCACCGAATTCAAAATTTTGAAGATAATATGAATTCCGGCCATATTGCAAATTCGATTCTGGAAATTGAAGCAATCGACATATTGAAAAATTTCCCTGCCAAAAGAGTATCACAATTGGATCCTCTATATTGGAAAATGCGCTGTTATATTGCCGAACTGCGTGAACACAATTTGAGGACGGGTATGGTGAGTAAAGATAATTACATTAAAGAGCTATCTTTGCATCTTAATAACGAGTTGCTTCGTTCGTCATCCTTAGAGCAGGAACTTGCCGACAAAGAAAAGGGCGTGGAAGATAATCAGAAACAGCAGGCAATGGTTGAATCAGAACTGCGCAAGGAGATTGAAAAGTTGCGCAGTATGACTGAACGTTTCAGTCTTGAAGTTAAAAACGCAGATACCCGATATGAGCAGGTGTGGAAAAATTTGTTTTTGACGGCTCTATATTTTTCAATCAGAAATCGTGATTTCAATCGGGCAATGGCAATTATCGGTTATTATAGCGGTCATCAGCCCGCCGCCTATCAACTTTGGTGCCAGTCTTTTCAAAAAATTATCAGTGAACTTGAAAAAATCGATACTTTGTTCTACTCCAAAACCTCTAAACTGGTCGGTTTGACAATACCACGCGAAGGGCGCATTGTCATGGTTGATTCAGGGAACATATTCTTTCAGTCCAAGGGAACCGTCCGCTCAAGCACATGGTATGATTTGGAACCTGCTATTCTTTATTCTTTAATCAGGCAGGCAGCTCCTGAAATCAACGCTAAAAAAAATAATTTAGAGATCGTTTTGGCCCTTTATGGCGGTAACATGACCCATCCGGCACTTAACAATGCCCAGCCTCCGATACTGGAATGGCGCGGCGCGGTAGTCAAATTTTCGATCGAATCTATTTTAATTTTGTCATTTTACAATCGAACGCAGGCGAGCGCGGAGTCAGTTACCTTACTGGAGCGCTTCAAGCACATCCCTGAGCTCGCAACCGAAATTGAACAGAAACTAAAACAACTTTTGTGACATCGTTCAAGCCATGGGCGGTAATCAGAATCCCACACCACGGGCGGCTTATAAATAAAAACGCGTGCTTCGTCTACGGAGATTAGTGCACTGGCCGCGAACTACCGGAGTATAGTTTGTTTCCTAACTTCGCGCGAGCATTATGCGCGCGCGAAGTTTAAGAATACATTTACAGCTACTTGTTTCAATTAATAAATTGGAGTACCAGGTTCAAGTCTTGCCCTTTGGAGTATTCATATCAACAACTTTGAGCTTGCTCGAAATATCAAATATCCAACCGGCTTTTTCACGCTGACGCCCCCAAATGAACCGACTGTTTTTTTACAATATAATACAACCGCAGAGTTTTTTGTCCGAATCTGCAGGTGGACTATTTCTGCTTCAGCAGATCTCTGATTTCAGTAAGAAGTGTTTCCTCTTTTGACGGAGCAGGTGGCGCTGCGGAAGCAGCTTCTTCTTTTTTCCTCTTCATTGAGTTCATGCCTTTGACCACCATAAAGATTGCAAACGCAATGATCACAAAGTCCAAAGCCGTCTGAATGAACTTACCGTAATTTAAGGTTACGGCAGCAACATCACCACTTGCCTCTTTCAGCGTAATTGCCAGATCGACAAAATTGACTTTGCCGAGAAGCATACCCAGCGGAGGCATGACGATATCCGCAACAAATGACGCGACAATCTTTCCGAAAGCGCCGCCAATAACGATACCAACTGCCATGTCGACCACATTGCCACGCATTGCGAATGCCTTGAATTCCTTAATCATACTCATTACATAGTCTCCTTTATTTGGGTTTGTATTGGGTAGTGGACACGATAACCTCGATCCACAAAGTTTTAGAAACAATGGTCAGAATATTCGACCTTCTCAAAGAAGAAATGCCGACTTGGTTAAATGATCGTCCCATAAGAATCTTTATGGAAAATAACACTTATTGATTCAGTTGAAAAAATGAAAGTTTTAAATAATCAAAAACATTCCGTAAATTTATAATCTCAACTGCAGATATTCGTTTTGTTGAAGCAATATATGGTAATTCTGGAGAGTTGCAAATCGAAACTTTGCTAATCAGTGAAAAGCAGATCAGCCAAAAAAACAAATGGAGTTCA
>JAAYPP010000240.1 GCA_012519765.1 Lentisphaerota bacterium | reverse complement strand
TAAATTCTTGATAAATGTTATTATTGTTTGCCTTTATTTTGTTTATTTATAACGGTTTATTTTTTAAGTCGATATGGTTGATTTCATGTGGAGACTTGCCTGCCGCATCCAGACTAATAAAAAAGGCCCGTACTTGTTTATCATGCTTTAATCCAAGTCTATTTTATATTGAGAGCATCCTCTGGGCGAATAGGATAAGAAGGAATTCTGCCCCCTCCATCAAACTGATATATTCTCCGTTTTTCCCGTTTTGTAAAAGGAAAATTTTTCAGATTGCCATTCTCATCCAAAGCCGCCTTAACTCCGGGAAAATCACATTCGTTTGCCGCTAGCGTCCTCATCTCATCAGTTATTACGGGTTTTATTGCGGCAATATTATGTAATTCCGACGGATCGTTGTCCATATCGAACAATTGTTCCAATCCTCCGTTTGCCATAAAAATGTATTTCCAACGCTGATTTCTGATCATTATTTTAAAATGACATGTTCCTGGTATAGCATGCATTCCGCATAAATATTCCCTTGGACAACTATTTCCATCGATTATTCCAAGTAGATCTATACCATCACGCTTTTCAATTTGTCCGGAGGCACCAGTAGCCAAGCCGAATAAATCCGTGAGACTCACAATTTCAGATCGGATCTGACCTTTGGCAATTATTCTTGCAGGCCAACTTATCAACAAAGGAATTTTACATGATGCATCAAAAAAACTTTCTTTTTGCCATGCATAATGGTCGCCTAAATGGTCGCCATGATCACTGAAAAAGCATATCAACGTGTTAGCCGCATCGTCACGAGCCTCCACCGCATCAAGAATCTTGCCAAGACACTGATCAATATAGCTGATTTCTCCGTAGTATCTGGCTTTAAGTACCCTGGCGTGAGAATCATTTATATCTTCGGCCCATATGCTGTGGTTCATATACGGTATCTGCTCATCCATATGGTCAGTTTCGATGTCACCCTTTAGCGGATTAGACATCTTATCCGGATCGTACATGCGATTAAATGGAACAGGAGGTGCAAAAGGTGGATGAGGGCCGATGAATGATACAAACCCAAAATACGGCCTTTTATCTCTCGAATTTATCTGTTCTACAGCTCTGTCAGCAGCCCAACCCTCAACAGTGATTTCTGCTGGCAAAGCACTCATTTGTGGCATATAATACATATCGGTTCTTTCACCGTGAAGTTGCTCGATATGGGAAAATTCAGGATACATTTTTTTTATAAAAGATGCATAGGCGTCCCGTTTTCTTTGATCAATATCCGAATATAATTCCTCACTGTGAAGGTGGACATCGTACCCGAGTGTTTCATCCCAAGGTATAGTGTGGAATTTTCCTATACCGAAGGTCCGGTACCCAAGGCTTTTCATTTTTTCAGGCAAATATCCGCCGCATCGTTCTCCTACATTATCCGGTACACCGGGGCATTGAATAGCTTTGCCGTTTTTAAAAACCCCCGTGGTTTTGGGCTCACATCCTGTCCTTATCACATAGCGGGCCGGAATACAAACCGGACAAGGAGAATAAGCATTTGAAAATGCTAACCCACGTTCGACCAGTCTGTCAAAATTCGGAGTGTAAATCCGACTGTTTCCCAACCTTGCAATCGTATCAAAACGTTGCTGATCGGTCATGATGAATAGAATATTTGGCTGTTTATTCATTTTTTATTTTCCGTATTTACTGTAATAAATTACTCATATATTAACAATGCATTTGCGATTTTGGTGAAAGAACTCAGGTTTGATATCCCAAATCGGTCATTTTGCCGATCAATTCCTTAATCTCAATCGAACGTAAACTTTGGTTAGTGCGCAATGACTGCGCCGCAGCCAAGGCTGCGGCTTCACCCATTGCAAAACAATCGGCAATGAGCCGGTAACTAGCCAAAGCCTCATGTTCACCACCAATGCAACGTCCAATTACCAAAAGGCGACTCAATCCTTTAGGCAACAGAGCGCCATACGGGATTTTATATGGGTTAAGCTCTCTTTTAACAATTGCAGGTTCATCAGGCAAGCAACGATGAATATCGATACAATGATCAACCGTGAATAATCCGTCAGCATATGATTTCCCGCTGTCAATATCCGAGACAGTAACTTTGGCATCACAGACAATTCGCCGTGATTCTCTGACTCCCGGTAAAGCTCCGAAGGGCCCAAACTCTAGATCCGGGAATTGTTCAGTACGACAGAGTAATTCAAAAAACTCGCGGGATTGCCGGCGTAATTCAATTACCGCATCTGACAAGCTCTCCGCATTTAGTGGGTTGCAACCGGTGACGTGGGAAATACCCACGAGCAGACCCGACTTGGTTTTGGTCAGATGTTGGAGGTTCCCGTGATCATAAGGTAATTCGTAATCAGGAGCAATCTGCTTAATTTGCGGTAAAATTTCTCCACGTAAGTTAACCCGGAACGGCAAAAAATTTTGAATAGAATGAGTCAATGATACTGACTGTACGGCCCCGTCGGTCGCTCTACCATACTCAAATTCGGCACCGGCACTCACCGCAACATCTCCGTCTCCGGTGGCATCAACAACAATTTTAGCGAGAATGGCATGGCGACCTTGTTTTGATTCAACAACCACTCCCTGTAATTCACCGTCTTTCGCCAATGCATTTACCACACGGCAAAAATACAGCGGACGGACTCCTGCATTTTTAATCAGTTCATCCATATAAGGCGTGACGAGATAATGGTTATAGTAAGGTCTCTCCATGATGCCTTGATTAAAAAGATATTCAAAGAATTCCCGGGTGAACCCGCCTTTATTATCAATATCTCCGGTCCACTGTGTTACCTGGGTAACCATTCCACCCGGTTGAGCGGTGTTTTCCACCATAATCACTGATAATCCAAGACGGGCAGCGCATATTGCACAGGCAACTCCGGCAGTACCGCCTCCAGCGACTACCAGATCTGCTTCATGAGTAACCGTAATTTCTCTAGATGGCTCATAAATATTTTTTTTCATTGGTTTAACCTTTTCAAAAATGGGTTTTGATAAAATGTGCTTCATGCACGAAATGTTGTAACGCAATACAACGTAATTTTCAACAGGGCCTTAAAATATTGTCGACAATACATTTTTCTCATTATTCATTCCGGTTTCCGGCGTTGACACCTACTGGGCAATCGACATAAACGATCACCCAATAGACACCGTGGTATACATCTTTGACAATTGCATGACCGCATTGATCCGTTCTTGCACCACCTCGAGTTCACATGGCTAAAAGAGCTTAAAATCTTGGAAAAATTACGTCCATGCAATCTACTTTTTCAGAGTTATTGGTTCACATAAAGCAACCATGTACTGAATGCCGCCATATGCAATTTTGCAACGCCGGCTTTGTTGACAATAAAACCTTTTCCTTCAATAATTTTGTCTTGGTCACAATAAATATATTCAGTTGGCAGATCAAATTCTTTGTAAACCGTCAATTTATAATTTTTGATTTTAACCTCCACTTCCACTGACTCAGATGACTTATTAACTATGACAATGGCAAGCCCTTTATCGGCGTGGTTAACCGCCAAATAATCTATCTCCTTGCCGTTTTTGCTAGTACAGTCGATTACACAACGATTTTGCCCCGTAATATATTTTTGAAAAAAAACGCATGATTCGCGCTGAAGGTCTGACGTATATCGTTTCATCATCAATATCTGCAGGAACATATCCGCCTTTGATTCCAAAAGAGTCGCGTGGACCGAACATCCCGTAATCCAATCCCAGCACATTGAATGTTCCCGCAGCATATGCTCCTGCTCTGACCACTTTGTTAAGTGCCAATGCCTCCCATACCCCGTTAGACGGTCCTGCAAGCTTAAAATCAGGAGGATTCCCAGCCCGGTAATTGGAGCCATATGCCGTAACAATAACTGGAATTTCTTTCTTCCTGATTTTTTTGCTGATCTGTCGACAAGCAACTATTGAGGACTGCAATAAACTTGTCCGCTGATAAACTGTTTCCAATGGCGCATTGGCATTGCTGCTCATATACATATTCCATGCGATGAAATCTAATTCCGGACATTCTATGAGGAGTTTTTCGATCAGCGAAGTACGCGGGAAGGCATTGATCGGCCCTCCTAATTTTAATTCAGGATTAAACGCTTTTGCTTTTTTTACCAGACGGCTGTAATATTCAACAAATTTGTCAGGATTTTCTTTCCAATAATTTCTCAGCGGCCATTCATCAGCAACCGCCCAATATTTGACACCGGGTTTGCCTTTTTGCCCATAGCGTTTTACGAGCTGCATAAAAAACTCTTCACCGGCATCCAGCTCACTTGCCGTCGGAACTTGTTTTTTCCGAGTTGAGGGAATATCCCAGCGTGGCAGAAACAACAATTCGCTACACCCCCAAACCGTTATCGCCCGCTCAACAAATCGGTCTAACGCTTCAAAATCCCAGCGATCATAACTGCCGTCTTTTCTAACCCATCTTTCGCACTCAAAAATTTGACATGTTGATAGTCAACGACTTAAGTGGTCGGCTGGCACTACACTTTTTTTACATCTTACAGCGAAAGACTTTTTTGTGAACGGGCAGGGACTTCC
>JAAYPP010000043.1 GCA_012519765.1 Lentisphaerota bacterium | reverse complement strand
GCTACGAGAAAACGGCCTGCGCATACAACGGGTTGCTTTATTTGGCGGCTGCGATGATTACCATGAATAAAGTAATGGCAATCTATCCCAAATTATAAAATTATTAGTTGATAAGCTCTTAATCTGTTGATGTTGCGTGTCAAGCATCCGCGATAACATCCAAGCATATCGATTACCTTTATTTGCCAATGTTCAGAAATGATTTATATTGACAACATCGCGTTCAGTTCAGATAAAAACTACCGAAGAATATTGAATGCATTGTTGAACAGTAAACTGATTACGGGCTAAGGAAGCAAAATGGCAAACAAAAATCTTACAAGTGCCAAAAGAGCAAAAAACGACGAGTTTTATACGCAATACGCCGATATCCAGAAAGAAATCGCGGCGTACCTGGAATACGACTACGATGTTTTTCGCGGCAAGGTGGTGTATTGCAACTGTGACGATCCATTCGAGAGCAATTTCTTTCGCTATTTTGTGCTCAATTTCAAAAAACTTGGATTGCGACAACTCATCACCACCAGCTACAAGCCATCGCCGATAGCCTATACACAGCTTGAATTGTTCGAACGCGACGAAACTCCTTCTGTGTCAAAAGGACGTCCAAAGATAACCGCCAATAAATTCATTATCAATACAGTGCATGACATAGACGGCGACGGAGAATTCAACCTGGAGGATGTTGCCAAACAGTTAAAGGCCAGGAAACAGAACGAATGGATGCCGCTTAAAGGCGATGGTGATTTCCGAAGCCCCGAATGTATTGACCTGCTCAAACAAGCAGACATCGTTGTTACAAATCCGCCGTTCAGCTTGTTCCGCGAATATGTTAGGCAGCTTGTTGGTTACAACAAAAAGTTCGTCATTATCGGCAACATGAATGCAATTACATATAAAGAAGTTTTCCCGCAGATCAAAAATAATCAGTTATGGTTGGGAAATGGTTTTCACGCAGGTAATGCATATTTTTTTACGCCCAATACGCGCGATTTCGCTTCGGGAGTGTTTGATGCCAAAACAGGTCTAGTGAAATTCCGCAATGTTTGTTGGTACACCAATCTCGACCACGGCCGCCGCCACCAGCCGTTGCCGCTCATGACCATGGCAGAAAATTTAAAATACAGCAAACACAAGGAAATCAAGGGCAAAAAGGCGTATGAAAAATACGATAATTATGACGCCATAGAGGTTCCCTTTACGGATGCCATTCCAAGCGACTATGACGGCGTTATGGGCGTGCCGATTAGTTTTCTGGATAAATACTGTCCCGAGCAGTTTGAGATTTTGGGTGCAACTGAGAGCGAGGGACGAGGATTTTCAAATGGCCTTTGGGATGAAAGCAGTAAAGTTTCACAACCGTTAGTAAAAGGCCAAAGAGTTTATAAGCGAATTTTTATCAAACATAAAAGAGAAACAATATGAAAACAAGTTTAAAAACCGACATCACGGTCAAAGATATTTGCGATGGATTTGTTTATAACGAACTGGAGGGCAAGGGGCTCTTTGGTCTGTCTGGCAAACTTACGATTCAACCGGAATATCAGCGCAACTACATCTATGCCTCTGATGGCGGGAAAAGAGAAATTGCCGTTATTGAATCAATACTCAAGGGTTACCCGATTGGCTTGATATATTTTAACAAGGTTTCTGAAAACAATTTGGAGGTTTTGGACGGGCAGCAGCGCATCACCAGCGCCGGACGTTTTGTGACAGATAAATTTGCGATCAAAGACGCTAACGGGATGGAACAGTATTTTAGCGGAATGGCAAAAGACAAAAAACCCGAATTCTGGAAACTAAACTTCTTATCTATGAATGCGAAGGGACGGAAAGCGAAATCAAAGAATGGTTTAAGACCATTAATATTGCCGGGGTTCCGCTGAATGATCAGGAATTGCTCAATGCCGTATATTCTGGACCGTTTGTGACGCACGGCAAAGAGGAATTCAGCAATGGACAAAACGCCAATATCCAGAAGTGGAGCGCCTATATCAAAGGCAGCGCCAACCGGCAGGATTTCCTGGAATGCGCATTAGATTGGGTGAGCAATGGCAATATCGGTGACTACATGAGCCGTCACCGCTTTGACAATAATATCGATGAATTAAAAAGATATTTCAACACCGTGATTGATTGGGTTTCTGCAGTATTTAATGATGTCGAAAGTGAGATGCGCGGGCTTGAGTGGGGGCGGTTGTACGAAAAGTATCACAAGACGTCCTATAGTCCCGCACAGGTTTCCGCAGAAGTTAAAAAACTTTACGCAGATCCGTATATCAAAAACCGGAGAGGCATTTTTGAGTACGTCCTCGGCGGTTTAACAGATACAAAATTGTTGGATGTCCGGGTTTTTGACGAAGCAACAAAAAAATCTGTCTATACCTCCCAGACCAAAAAGGCGGAAGCAAAAGGTGTATCAAACTGCCCGCTTTGCGCTATTGGACATGATGCCAACAAAAGCACAATCTGGAAGCTTGCGGAAATGGACGCTGACCATGTAGCAGCATGGAGCAAAGGTGGCGAGACAAATATCAAAAATTGCCAGATGTTATGCAAGACTCACAATCGAGCAAAAGGCAATCGCTAAAGCAATTCAAATTACAGCCGGGTATAGATGATGTTATTTTCGGCGGCCTCGGGCGGTGCGATCAGTCGTTGATGCGGTTGATCATACCAGGCGACACCGGTCAAATCTTCATCCATCCGGTAAATTGCGCCGGATTTCGAATCATAAAGCCAGCTATCCTGACAATCCCAGAACGCCGCCTGCCAGCCTTCCGGGCTGACCGAATAAAAAATCATGATATACGGTAATTTACGGGAAAAATTCTTGACCTGTCTGCCGTTGGGCAGTTTACCGTCGTCACCGGGTTTAATGAATCCGATTAACGGCAAAAAAGCTTTTTCAGCGGCAGTCCTGGTTTCAAAGATATTCCAGCTCCGGTCTTCTTTTTTATTGCGTTTCCAGTATTCTTTTGCCGCCAATCCGGCGCCGAAGAAACACAGCAATACCGCGCTCATAATATAATTTTTAATTTTCATTTTACAGTTCAATCCATCCTTTTCTCAAAGCGTATAATAAACCAATCGCCATCGCATTATTAGTGGAATGCATAATAATTGCCGGATAAAGCGATTTGCAGCACATCGTCACAATCTGAAAAACAGCCCCCAATATAAACAAGCCGGGAAGATTTTTCCAGTCCAGATGAATGACAGCGAACAGAGACGAAGCCAGTAATAAACCGCAAAGATTTCCCAAACGAATTGAAATAAAGCCGAATATTATTCTCCGGAATAAAATTTCTTCGACCAGCGGCGCGACAATAATCGCCAACAAAGCAGCGTGTACGAAAAGCCACGGCCCGGCATTTTTGATCATCAACTCCAACGCGGTTTCTTCGGGCAAGCTGATTCCGACAGATTCCAAGGTTAAACGCCATACCCAGCTGACCAGTCCGATTAAAATCAGCAATGGAAACGGCAGGGCAATCCCAATTCCGAGAAAACGCCATTCCCAATGCTTAAGGTTCAGGATTTCCAGAGTTCGCCCCTTGGATTTTATTACACACAAAACCGCCACGCCCAAAATCAGTTGCGGCACCAGGATTGCCAATCCCATGTATTGTTCGTGGTCCAAATACTTATTTGCCCACTGAAATATCAAGGGAAACCCCAAAAACGCCAGCGGCCAAATAATCAGCAGAGCATAAAACCCGCGACGCAAAAATGGCTCATGTTCTTCGGATATCTGATATGAAGAAAATCGCAAATCTTCCAGTAATTTCATTTTTCAGCTGGCCGGAATACCGCCGAACCTTTTGCAAAATCGATGGCTGAAAGTTGCAGTTGAACAAAATCGCCGCAACGAAACGTTTTTTTGCCGTTAAATGACTTCAAAATGTCGCCATGCCGCTTGAAGTTGCCCCGTAAATTTTCCAGAGGCACAAACCCGTAAATACCGAGATCCTCAATATCCACCATCATGCCGGCGGCAACAATTCGGGCCACTACGCCGTTGTAAAGAATTTCGTCGCCGCGCATCATCTGTTCTTCCAGATAACGCAACTTCATACGGTCGGAAGCGGCATAATAAGCATCGTCGTTGTTTTGTTCCAGTTCGGTACAACGTTCCGCCAGGCGCTCCATTTCCTTATCGGATTTCAAACGTCCGTTGCTGCTCTGTTCCCAAAGCTGCTGATGAACAGTCAAATCGGTATAACGCCGGATCGGACTGGTGAAGTGGAGATAATGAGTTTTGCCCAGACCGAAATGCAGTTGCGGCTTATTGAAATATGACGCGCGTGGCAACGAACGGAGAAACGCGCTCAGAATTATCGGTTTCGTGGGACCGTCCGGCAGCGAATCAAGAAATTTGTTGCATGCGATCCGGTCAACCATATTTCCGGGAAAAACCCCGAAAGCACTGCTGACAAAATCGGTAAATTCTTCGATCTTTTCAGGAAACGGCTCCGGATGGATGCGGTAGATGGCAGGAACCCCCTTCCCGCTCATTTCCAAAGCGACGGCAGTATTGGCCGCGAGCATGAATTCTTCAATCAGCTGATTGGCTTCGCGTTGAAGCTTACGCTCAACACCCAGTATTTTGTTATTTTTTTCGTCGCAGAGAACCCTGATTTCAGGGACTTCGAGCAAAAGAAATTTTTCTTCTTTACGCCGGTATGCGCGCATGGCCCGGGTAACCTCAACCAGAGTCGAAAGATTTTCGATAAATTTCTTGCTCCAGTGCGGAGTTTCTCCGGTATCGATATAATTCTGAACCTGATCATAATCGAGACGCTTGGTAACCCGGATAATGCCGTGCACCCGCCGCGCATTGATAATACGCCCGCTTTTGCGGTGTACCGTCAAAACCACAGTGTGCGTAAGACAGTCATCATTTTCCGTAAGACTCAGAATTGCCGTCAATTTCGGCGGCAACATCGGCAAAGTACGTCCCGGCAGATAAGCGGTAAAACCACGCTTGGCGGCTGAGCGGTCAAAACGGCTGCCGGGCGCTATATAAGCGGCCAAATCAGCAATATGAACGCCGATTTCAATCTCATTCGGGTCTGCCGCGGGGCGCAGCGAGATCGCATCGTCGAAATCTTTCGCATCATGCGGATCGATAGTCAAACAAAAATCCTTGCGAAAATCTTCGCGTTTGATCTCGCGCGGAACCAGCGCCGCGCCCGCCTCATCCTCTTCCTCGGTATAAGGTTCGGGAATTTCGTATTCAGCGCAAATTGCATTCAGATCGTTGATAATCTCCCCTGCCCGGCCCAGTTTTGCCGAAACTGTTCCCTGCCTGAAACCGTCGCGACCACCGGTTTCCAGAAGTTTCACTTCCACCCACTCGCCGGGCTTGGCGCCCTTGGCGTTACCGAAAATATCGATTTCTCCGGGAAATCCCGGATTAATCGGCCGAACCCGATTACGCCCGACTACTTCACCAATCAACGAAGTACGTGAACGTTGAAGAATTTCCACCACTTTTCCGGCAGGACCACGATCATTTTTGTATTCTGGAACTTCCGGCAAAAGTTCAACCCGCACTTTATCCCCGCTCATCGCGGTCATCGTATATTGAGGAGGAATGAAAATATCGGCAACTTTTTCGGCGTCAGCGGCTTCATCCGTATCCGGCACCACAAATCCGAATCCGCGCGAAGTAATTTTGATAATCCCGTCGATTGTTATCGCGTGAGAATGACGCGGCGGCTCATGACCGATCCGGGAACGTTTCACGGGATGTGAACTTCTGCTCTGACGACGTTTCACCCTTGATTTCTTCATTTTATTTTCGCTCCGTATATCCATAAATAATTTGACGACATAGCTAATTTAAACCTGTGCTTCCTCAATTCAACCGCTATAAAGTTATAAATTGCTTGTTCTACCAAGCTATCCATCGAAAAAGTAAACGCCTCATGAAAAACCGGAGTTGTGCATTCACTCTTACCAAAAGAGATATCTGCATTGGGTGTTGCAAAACAAGAATATTGTATTTGATGTTGTGCCTGAGAAATAGTCGTAACTTGATGTTTTAAACTTTGCGCGCGCATAATGCGCGCGCAAAGTTTAATAATAAATTTTAACCATGTAATGAATAAGACACATACACTTCATCACGGATTCAAGATTTGATTAATTTCCACCGGTTTCACATTGAAAAAGTCATAGCACAGATTATCTTCTCTTTTTTACCGGGAACCCTTTAAATGTCAAATTCAATTCATGCGTACAGTGCATTGGAAATAAGCCGTGCCAAATATCATGCGATTATCTCTGCGTGTTTTGGTTCGCTGTCTGCTGGTTTGATTGGCGACAGTCCGGTGATCATGATTATGGCGGAAAAAATGAACGCCGGGCAGATGATTTCGCTCATGACCACCTCGCTGATTCCTTTGGCATATTTCGTCATGCTTTTGCCAATGGGCTGGATTGCCGCCAGACTTGGCTACCGAAGAACTATTATCAGCTTCACCGCGGCCGGTTTTATTTTAATGACACTGCTCAGTTTTTCACCGCAATTCGGCATTGCCAGTAAATCAGTCATGATGTTTTCCATCGCTGGATTCGGGGTTTGTATGGCCGCTTACAATGCCGCCTGGTTCCCATTCATTGACAATTTTTTACCCAAAAACCAGCGTCCGGAATTTTTCGGGAATTTGCGTTTCTGCTGGCAAAGCTTCAGTGTTTTATTTTTCTTCATTTGCGGAATGATGCTGGGCAAGTCCCCGGCGATGTGGAGTCTGCAACTGGTGGTGCTTATCGCAACTTTCGGTCTGCTCGGTAGAATTATTCATGTCATGCAGATCCCGCAATATGCTGAAAAACCGGAGCCGGTAAAGTTTCTGATCGGGCTGACCGATGTACTCCGCAACAAAGCACTGACCGGCTACTCGGTATATTTGTGTTTTCTTTATTTGTTCTGTTTTGCCACCCAGCCGGTAGCGTTTCTGTACGTGAAAAACGCCTTGAATATTCCGGCCAATATTGTTATCGTCATTTCAGCGATTGCGTTGAGCGGTTCGATTATCGGGTTTCTTGCCGCCGGAAAAATCATCAACAAAGTCAGCACTTACCGAGTCATTGTGGTTTCACATCTGCTCTTTATTCTGATCAATTTCGGAATGTTTCTGACCGGCGGCAATTCATGGTTAAGTATTGCTTTGATTACCTTGCTGCTATTGATCAACTCACTGATGCTGTCTTTAATTTCAGTAACCACCACCAGCGAGATGTTCGTGATGTCCAGCGGCTGGAACCGCGCCATGAGCATGGCATTCTGCGGCTGTCTTTATTCGTTGGGCAGCGGTTGTGCCAGAATGATGTCTTCACTCATTATCGGCTCTGGAATGCTCGCGGAAAACTGGGTCATTGGCGCCCGGCAATTCTCCAATTATCAGACAATTTTTCTGTTCAATGGATGCGCATTGCTGTTTGTCTGTCTCATGCTTCTGATGGTGCCGGCGGTTTTCCCGAAAGGGAAATACCGTTATATCGTCATCACCAACTGAATCCCTTAAAAAATCAACTGCTTTTTATCGGTTTGAATTCACCGGAGCTACTGCCTCTTACCTGAAGAGTCGTGTGAATCGTGGTTTCCAGCGGGATACTTTTTCCTTGAATCTGCATATTAAACAAATTCCAGAGAGCGGCCGCGATTTTCGGAGTATGTTGACTGACGCTGGTCAGATCAAGATCTTCGGCAATGGAGGTATTTCCGAATCCGGTAACCGCGCATTGCTGTGGAATTTTGATGCCGCGTGCCGGCAAAGCGCGAAGAACACCTGCCGCAATTGTATCATTGCCGCAGGTTATTGCTGTAGGCGGTTCCGGTAAGGCGAACAACTCTCGGGCGGCATAAAATCCCCACTGACGGGTTGGTTCTTTGCGTTTGACATAGTCCGCAGGCAATTCAATTCCAGCAGCAATCATCGTATCCGAATACCCTTTAGCCCGCAGTTCGGAGGTGCGTTCATGCAAACTTCCGATATGGGCGATCCGGCGATGTCCCTGATCCAGCAAATGCCGGGTCGCTTTCGCACTTCCTTCATAATCATCTGAAATTACATATGGGATTTCCAGATTGGCAATAAATATATCGAAAAAAATCACCGGAAACGGCAATCCCTCATAAAACTCGCTGCATTCCCGGTTCGGTACGGCAATCAATGCCGCCACTTCCTCATCACGGCAAAATTCGATAAAGTCTTCCTCTTTCCGCTTAATGCCGCCGGTCAACTGAACAATCGGATGCAAACCGGCGCTGGACAAACGGCTTTCCAATTCAGCCAGGATATTATAGAAAAATATTTCATGATCAGGAAACATAAAGCCGATCAGCTGACGTCCCTTCCCTGAGTTCGGGCGAAACCCGGTGAAGTTGCCGACGCTAGGCACTTTATAGAGCAGTTTTTCGTGTTCAAGTACCCTGAGTGCTTTGCGTAAGGTCAAATGATTAACGTCGAATTGCGCCGACATTTTTCGCTCGGAAGGCAGCAACGTATGCGGCTTCATTTTCTCATCCTGAATCATTCTTCGGATTTCCGCCGCCAATCCGATATATTTTTCAGGTTTTCCTCTTGCCATCAGTGCGGCTCTCCGTAACTTATTTATCCGGCATCAGCGACGGCGCATTCTGGCAGCGAACATAGCATCGCAATCGCCATCCCAGGGAAACACCTGGAGCATACCGTCACAGCTTTCGCCGGTCAGCGGATTATTGAATTTTTCCAATTCAAAATCAGGGTTGGCGGCCAAAAACTTTTCAACAACGCCCCGGTTTTCCGGTTCACAAATTGAACAGGTGGCATAAACCAGAATGCCACCATCCTTCACGCCGCTGGAAACATTCTGCAAAATTGAAAGCTGCAGTTCAGCCATCTCCGTAATTTCATTTTCAGCGGTGCTCCATCTGGCATCAGGATTGCGCCGCCAGGTTCCTGAACAACTGCAAGGAGCATCGGCGAGTACACCGTCATAAGCTTTATGTTGCTTACTCCGCAAAGATTTTCCATTCCATTCGCGACATTCAATATTCGGAAAGCCCGAACGTTTGGCGCGCTTCCGCAAATCATCCAGCTTATAGCTACGAATATCGGTTGCCACCAGAACCCCTTTGCGCTTCATCAAATCGGCCAGTTGCAAGGTTTTACCGCCGGCTCCGGCACAAGCATCCCACCAGCGTTCGCCGGCATTGGGCGAACAGACCATTCCGATAACCTGTGACGCCAGATCCTGCACTTCAAATAATCCGGTGCGATACTCTTCCAGAGTGAAAAGGTTAATCCTGGTCGGAGCCACACACAATGAATTCTTCATCAGCGGATGAGTCTTGATTTTCAGTCCGTAACGAATATGCAGTTTATTCGCTAATTCCGTAGCATCAGCCACTTGGACCCGCAACCACATCGGCGGGCGGCGTTGCATCCACTGCGCCAGTTTGTCATGATTAATGCCTGGCGGCAAATATTTCGGAAACCATTCCGGAACCATATCCAGAGGAACTAATTTCATCGATTTTGTGGATGTTCGACGTAACGACGCACGGATAAGATTTAAAACCCGCCAACCGTCAAGACCATCCGATGCCTTGCCGGTAACAATCAAGTCATTGACCTCCGATTGACGCAGGCCGAGTTCTTTCATCCAGATAGCCGCAACCTCCGGCAGCTCACGTTTTTCCATTACCATTGCGCCAAGAATCAAGGCGGCCGCGCCGTTATAAGTGATTTCCGGAACTTCATTTTCCATGGCGTACAGTTCCGTTTTATCAAATAGCTTCCGCAATGCACCCCACCAGCGAAATACGGCGAACACTACATCACCCAGCAAACGCCGATCCCGGGCGCCAAATTGTTTGTGTTCGCGTAAAAAGCTATTCAATACCCGGTCGGCAGGGCGCTTTTCCACAAATACCGTATTCATCGTCAACTGCAAAACATCACGGCAGGCCCGCGCCTGGGCCTCCAGTTTGCTGAGCGACATTCTCTTTTCGTTCATAAATTTCCTGATTTTTTAGATTTATTCACTGGGACTGCGCGGGTAACTGCCAAGAATTTTAAACATACGGCAGTTTTCTGAAACCTCTGCAAAACATTTTTGTATCGACGGATCATGCTGATGCCCAAGCACATCAACAAAGAAACAATATTCCCAGTTATTAGTTTTCATCGGACGGCTCTCAATCATGGTCATCATGATATTGCCCGCTTTAAACGGCTTGAGCACATCATGGAGTGCGCCTACCCGGTCGTTAACTGAAAAACAGACCGAAGTCTTATCATCGCCGGTTGGCTCGGTTTTCTGACGTGAAATAACAAAAAAACGAGTCGTATTATGCGCAAAATCTTCGATATTGCGTTCGAGAACATGGAGCTGAAACACTTCTGCCGCGACCAGTCCGGCGACGACACCGGTATTCGGTTCTTCTGCGGCCAGTTTAGCGGCACGCGCCGAGCTGCTGACAATAACTTGTTCGGCTTTCGGAAAATTTGCGGCCAGGTAATTGCGGCATTGCCCGAAAATCTGTTCGTGACTGTAAATTTTGGTAATCTTCTCTTTCGGACAACGCGCCAGCAGATTATGGTGAACCGCGACATTCATTTCAGCACAAATTTCCGATCTTGAATGTACCAAGGTGTCCAGCGTGTAGCTCACAGCGCCCTCGGTACTGTTTTCGACCGGTACACAAGCGTAATCGGCTCGACCGGTTTCAACATCCAGAAATGCCGCACCGATGCTTAACGCTTCGACAAATTCCACGCTTCTGCCGAAACGCTGAATCGCCGCTTCATGCGAGAAGGTTCCGCGCGGCCCCAGAAAAGAAACTTTTATCGGCGATTCCAAACTGATTGCGCCGGACATTATTTCCCGGTAAACCGCGCGCAAGGTTTCAGGTTTGACAATCCCGCCACATTCTTGATTCAATGAGCAGACCATATCCAGCACGCGTTTTTCGCGTTCCGGCACATAAACCGGCTGGTTTTGCTGCTGTTTTACCGAGCCAATGGCTTTGGCGCAGTGGTAACGTTCATTAAGCAGTTTAACTATCTGCTGATCTATCTGATCGATTTTATCGCGTAATTGCTTAAGTTCCATAGTATTATCCCATCTGTTAATATTGTTCAGACAAACTTATAAAATATACCGGCAATATGTTTTTTACAATATCGGGATTCAGGAATTCAAGATACGCAAAGCATTGCGAATCAGATTCTCCAAAGTACACTCTGATTCATCGGCACTGCCAATGTATTCGTTGAGAACGCCGGTGATACGGTCCCGCTTATAGCCAAGTCCCTCCAGAGCGCGAATTGCGTCATTGACCGTTTCGCGCAAAGTATCGGGAACGTTTGCCGCGGCTGAGTTGGAAACAGGTCCGGCGGCCAGTGACAGTTTGTCAATTTTATCGCGCATTTCGAGCAATAAACGTTCAGCGGTTTTCTTACCTACGCCGGGGATTTTTTTCATTGCGTCAATGTTGCCGCTGATAATTGCACTGCAGAAAGCCGCAGTCGGCATTGAGCTGAGAATTGCCAGAGCCAACTTTGCTCCGACCCCGTTGACCGTCATCAACTGTTCAAACAGCACCTTTTCGCCACTGGTGGCAAAACCGTAAAGGTTTATAGCGTCTTCTCTGACTTGAGTGTTAATCAGAAGTGTAACTTCATGTCCGGGCAACGGCAGTTTGTCAAATGTACTGACCGGAATAAAAACCAGATATCCGACCCCGTTGACATCAATAATCACCTGGTTGAAATCGGAATCAACCAAAATTCCTTTCAGGCGGGCAATCATTTGCATCCTTCCTGATTAACTGAAATATCCAGTGAAATATCGCTGGACTTGACCGAGTGAGTCAATGCGCCAACCGAAATAAAATCCACTCCGAGCGCGGCCAGCCGTGGTAACCGTTCAATCGTTATACCGCCGCTGGCTTCCAGTTTACAGCGACCTTGATTGATATTCACCGCTTCCGCAATTGTCGCGTCATCCATATTGTCCAGCAAAACATATTCAACACCGCAATCACAGGCGGCCTTCACTTCCTCAAGCGTATCGGCTTCGACTTCAATTTCCAAATTCGGATATTGCCGCCGGGCACGCTTTACCGCCAACGCGATGGCATTTTTACCCTCCAGCCCGGCCAATTCCAAGTGGTTATCTTTGATCATAATGCGGTCATACAAGCCGATCCGGTGATTAGTTCCGCCGCCTGTCACAACCGCATATTTCTCAAGATTGCGCCAGCCCGGGGTAGTTTTACGAGTATCCAGTATCCGGCATTTTGTTCCGCCCACCGCCTGCGAGTAGCGCCGCGCTGTAGTTGCGATACCGCAAAGCCGCTGGAGAAAATTCAGCGCAGTACGCTCGCCGGTCAGCAGTGAGCGTGCTTTTCCTGAAACCCTGGCCATTGCAGTGCCGGCAGGGCAGAACTGCCCCTCTTCGACCAGCGCTTCCCAGCGCAGCCCCGGATCCAGGATTTTGAAGACACGTTCCGCCACCGGCAAACCGGCACAGACACAATCTTCTTTGCAGATAAAGATAGCATCAGCGACAGTATCTTTGGGAATCACTGAATTCGTCGTGGGATCGCCGACGTTTTCCAAGTCTTCGTCCAGGGCTAGGTTGATCAAAACATCAACTCGATCAAATTTAATTTCCGGAATATCAGTCGTATTCATGATTGTGCAGACTCCTTTGCGTTATTTTCAAACATTCGTGATATATTCTGTATCGCAACAGCGCGCCCGTCCGACGGATTAAAATTGACCACTGCCGCATCTAAACGCACCGGACCTTCCGCCACCGGCAACCGCCGCGGCATCCCGGAACGGAACTTATCCACCACTGATTCGACTGTACGCCCGATCACGGAATATGCGCAGCCGACCATTCCGACATCAGTTATGTATGCAGTGCCATTCGGTAAAATTTTTGCATCAGCAGTCTGGACATGCGTGTGAGTGCCGAAAACCACCGTAACCTTACCGTCCAGAAAATAGCCCATCGCGATTTTTTCGCTGCTGGCTTCGGCGTGAAAATCCACCACAATATTTTTTACCGTATCGGGAATCTGCCTCAAAATATCCTCGGCGGTTTCAAACGGACAATAAGCACTGTCCCGCATGAAAACTTTTCCCATCAGATTAATGACGGCAATATCAACGCCGCTCGAACTGGTAAAAACTTTCCAGCCATGACCAGGTTGAGTTCGATGCAGATTGGCCGGACGCAAAACATTGTCCAGGCTGGAAATTTCATGTTCGAAACCTTTCTGATCCCACACATGATCACCGCTGGTTACAGCATCGGCATACCCGTCGAATTCATGCAGACACTTTGCCGTCATACCTGAACCGGCAGCAATGTTCTCCGCATTGACTATCACAAAGTCACATTCAAACTCGCGGCGCAACTCCGGAATCATGGCAACCACGGCTTTTCGCCCGTCGCGTCCGACTACATCACCTATAACCAGTAAATTCATCTGTTTTTATCCGTTCTAAAATTCACGCGCGCATAATGCGCGCGCTAATTTCAAGTCTTATTTTTCCGGGACGCCAAGCAACGTCAAATGTTTTTCAAAATGTTGCTTAACGGTTTCCGTATAGTCATCTTCAAATTTGAACATAGCGGCAAAAAACAGCGGGCGAATCTCCGGATCTTTAAGAATCGGGCCGTAAGTAATGTGCAACAACTGACGCGCCTCAGCCATTTCCATCAGAGCCGGAAGCTCGGCATCACTCATTTGATCAACATTGCCGATTTTGGATATGTCGGCGGTGATATGATAAAGCCGCAACATATCATCAAAAGAGGCCAACGCTTTTTTGTGCATTTTCCGATAAAGTCCCGGATCCTTGCGGGCAATCACCCTAACCGCCTCCAGCCAGCTGGTACCGGCAGTTTTAAGGTGCAGGCGCATTCCGGTCATCGTGCCGACAGTCGGATAAACCGCAAATTTGTCGCTGCCGGAATGAACCGATATTTTATAGCCGCCGTATGCTTTGGAAATATCGGCGTGAACTTTGAACTGGCGGTCGAATTCAGCCAGATCGCCGATGTAGTCGATCGCTTTTTGGAATTCTCCGATGAAACGTGGTGCCAATGACGTGAAGTGAACACCGCGTGAAATCAGTTCGCGCGCAATAAAATAATGATGCGATGGCAAAGTCGGAGAAGTTGTTTCGTCAATCGAAATCTCCAGATCGAAGTGATCGCCGCGTTTCGCTTTTAAGTGATCATAAACCACCTTCGCGAAATCCAGGGCTTTCCCATACATCACTGTACAGCGCCGGATAATGTCGTCAGTCATTTCAAAGGCATCCGCGCCACTGCCGAAGCTGACGCCGTGATAAGCATCCATAACCCGCTTGCATTCAGCCTGATCAAGCTTCGAAAATGCTTCATCAATTTGTGCTTGCGACCAGTCACCGGCCGCAGCCAGCATTACTTCCGAAAGATCCAGCGTAATCATCGGCATATCTGCCGCCAACGCGACATCAATATCGCTGATTTTTTTGAGATGATCCCCGTCCGCGCCGTATCCATCCTGAAATCCGGTTTGAAACACCAGAAAAACGGTATCATCAACCACCTGCCGGTAGGTTCGCCCTGTCATATCCAGTTCACGCATTGATTGCTGCGCCAGCACTGGTGTCGCTTTGAAATGACGGATTGCGGCAATATGCCCGACACTGGCCAACCCAAGACGATCCCCACAGCCGATGGTGGTTTTGCGTTCGCGCAACGATACCGGCGCGGTCCACGGGAAAAAATGTCGTAATGCCAATGCCGCGGCGTTGGCAGCATTCAGAGGTGCTTTTTTAAGTCCGGACGGTGTAACTTCGCCTTCAAAAGCTGCAAAGACTTTATTGCCGGCAGGGGCAGCCACGATCAAAAATTTTTCACGGTCGTTTCTCGCCATTGCCAAAACCGCACCGTCTTTATCAAAAACAGATTCCGGATATATTCTGAACTCGCCAAGTTCCTTATGCAATACAGTTTCATCGACACTGGCTCTTTTCCCGAAAATCTTCATAAATACTCCGTTAATTTTAGATTGTTAAGTTTATGGATGAGTCTGTTAATATACCCATTGACAAGGATAAATCAAAACCACGCTTCACAAGATACGGATGAAGCGTGGCTGAAATTTTCAGTTTTACAGTGTACTGGAATTAGAACTTCAGTTTTTCAACAATTTTATTGAGGATTTCGGTTCTTACGGAATCGGAAGAATACTGCATCTGCCGCCAGTTCCAGCGAAATCCGTCATCCGCTCCGCGCGGCACCACATGCAAATGCGCATGCATGACCACCTGACCGGCACAGGCTCCATCAGCCAGATGCAAGTTGAACCCGTCATAATCGAGCGAACGTTTCAGCGCCACACCGATACGGCTGCCGACGCGGAACATGCGTCCGGCCACGTCCTCAGCAATTTCAGAACTGCCGACCCAATGCTGGCGGGGAATCACCAGAACATGTCCCAAATTTATAGGAGAAATATCCAGAAAGGCATAAATCAGATCATCTTCATAAATTTTGGCGGACGGAATTTCACCGCGAATAATTTTGCAGAAAATGCAATTAGTTTCTTCAGACATAATAAAAACTCCACCGTTAAGTGTTGATGTTGAAATTTCATCTGAAAACTATAACCCTTAACCACAAAACTGCAAATTGCCGATTTTCGTCGACAGAAGTTTGAAATTCATAGTCACAGTGATAGATTGTTTGAACTTAACTCACCAAACTTAATGAGGATGCAATGAAAAAAATATCTGTAATTTTATCAATCGCTTTGCTGGCTACCTTTGCCGGGATCTCAAACCTGAGCGCCCAAGAGCAGAAAACCGGATGCCCGCTCCAAGAGCCGCCTGCCGCAGTTGAAGCGTCCGGCGATGAAAAATCGTCCAATAACAATTTCTATAACATGGGACGCGGTTTAACCAATGTCGCTACTTGCTGGATGGAAGTTTTCCGGTGTATGATTTACCGTAATTCACAAGCTCCGTTCTGGGGATTTGTTGCCGGTACGGTTGAAGGCGCGGGAATGACCGCAGTGCGAGCATTCACCGGAGTAACCGACCTCTTATTTTTAGGTTTTGAACCGGGCAACATTTTTGAGCCGCGCTTTGCGGAATTCGTCTGGGAATCCCCTTGGTTGCCCAGTCCTGAACTGCAATACAAACCACCGAAATTGCGTCAAGACTGATAATGAAGCAAACATCGAGGCGCAAATCGGCAGCACCCATGGATACTCCATTTTCTGAATAAAATGAAATATATTCCCGCACTGCTCCTGTCGTTGTTACTCCCGCTCTTGTGCAGCGCGGATTCCTGGTTTACCGAATTTGCGGGAAGTGCGCCGGAAAAAATTAATACAGATGCACATAACGAAATTACGGTAACTCTGCCTGAATCAGGCACGGCATTGCTTTATTCTTCAAAAAATCGAACCGATATACGTTTTAATCGCGAAGAATTTGCCAAAACCAAATTGATTTTTGAATACCGGCTGGAGTCAGAATCGGAAAAGCCACTGCGCGGTTGTCTGTTCGTCAAAGATAAAGACGGCTGGTGGTTTCAGGACAGTCGCGAATTCCTGCTCAAACCGTCTGATGATTGGCAATTGCTTGAACTGAATGTAACGGCGGCGGAAACGACTTTGATACCGGTCGGACATCAGGCTGCGTGGAATTCTTACTTTGCCGCCTCACGCAAGTGTGCCGGATTCTCTTTCTTCGAGATCAGCGGAAAATATAAGTTGCATTGCCGTCCGGTCAGAGCAGATGGCGAACGCAAAGTACCGCCCTTGGCAACATTAAACTGGAAGCTGCCCGCAAAAACTCAGTGCAACACCATGATGCAGAGCACATTTGAGCTTTCACGCGAATACTGCAACCCGTTCGATCCTGATGAAATCATGGTTGATTATGAAGTATATCATCCCGATGGTCGCGTCGAACGTTTTCCCGCTTTTTTTACGGTTGACTACATGCGCGAACGGCATTTCACCAAAGAAATCAACATCCCGATGGGACGGCCTTACTGGGCATTTCGTTTTACCCCGGAAAAGCCCGGCGCATACCGTTTCCGTATTGTCATGCAGGACTTCTCCAAAAACAAACCCGAAACCGTATTCACTCCGTGGCGGCAACTCATTGCCGGAGAATCGAAATATCAAGGATTCGTCAGGCGTGATCCTGAAGACACACGCTGGTTGCAGTTTGAATCAGGGGAACACTTTTTCCCGGTCGGAATAAATATTCATAGCAATGTTGATCTACGTAGCGAATTTGATTTTAAATTCGGGCATCTCCCTGATCAGGGAACTTATGATTACGACGCGTATTTTGAAGCCATGAGCAAGGCCGGCATTAATACTGTCGAAATCTGGATGGCCGCATGGAATTTTGCGATTGAATGGAACAGCAACCGCGCCAATTATCATGGGTTGGGGCGTTATAACCTATGCAATGCGGCGCGGCTCGACCATGTGTTAAGTAACGCCCGCAAAAAAAATATCTATGTCAGCCTGACCTTGGACAACCATACCAAAAATACCACGCTGGAATGGTTTGATAATCCGTTTAATATCGCCAATTCTTTCAAAGTCGCCAACGGTGCATTTCTTGAAAATTCGGAAGAGATGTTTTCCGACCAGCGCGCCCGCAAAATAAACCGGCAGCGCAACCGCTATATTGCCGCAAGATGGGGAGCTGAAACCGCTATCATGGGTGTTGAATTGTGGAGCGAAATCGATCTGGTTCCCAAATTTATCGAAATGTACGATAATGGGACAATGCTTGACTGGCATCGGGAGGCCGCCCGGGAATACCGCGCGATGAATCAGGGAAAACATCTTTTGACCACTCACTATTGCGGCGATTATCAACGGCTGCTCCGCTGGCACCGACTGATGGAAATTGATGAACTTGATTATGTGGTCGGCGATGCGTACCGTGATGCTCGTCGGATTCATTTTGTCGATCTGATGATCAGTCATGCCGCGGAGACGGCATATTTTGACCGCCCGGTCATTATCACTGAATACGGCGGAAGAAGTTCCGGCGATGATCAGCATACTTACCGATTGGCAGATTTGCACTGCGCCGCATGGCTGGCGCTTTTTCTACGTCAGACCGCAGTACCGTTTACCTGGTGGCACGACTTTGTCCATATCAACAACTATTATCCGCACTATCGCGGATTCGTCGATTTTATTGACGGCATGGACTTGCGCGCTGATTATGAATATCGCCCGTTGCAAGTCGGACTGCGTTCCGACTGGATTGACAAACCGTTTTCGACAGCGGGCAGATCAGTCCGCAATCTGCTTTTGAACGGAGCTTCCAACCGAGCCCATCTCAATGTCGGTTACAACAGCACCGGCTTTCCGATCGGGTTAAATTATGTTGTTCAAGGATTATCGATGAGCCGCAAAAACTTCTGGGCCGGCTGGATTTTCTGTCGCGAATTCATGAACGCGTATCCAGAAGACCAACGACCGCTCGATTTTTTCCAGAATTATGTCGTTCAGCTTGATCCGGAAATCGAAAAAGGGCAATATATTTTGACTTTTTATGACACGATTACTAACCGGACAATCAGCCAAAGCGAGGTAAATGTCGAAACCAAAGGTCAGTTCATGCTGCTGCCGGTGCCGCCTTTCAAGATTGATATCGCGTTCAAAATGGAGTTGCTGACCCCGTGAAAAAAATATTTTTCATAATGATCCTGACTGCCGCAACTTCTGGCTTTTCCATACCATGGCATGTCACTGAAGCAGAATTCCGACTCGCCATAAACAGTACTCGTCCGGAACTTATCGGATACCTGGATTTCAGCGCTTATCCATTGCCGATTCTGCTTGCCAAAGGCATTGACATCAGATCTGCTGACGGTGTAAAAATTCCATTCTATCTGCATCAGACACTCGGATTAGTGATCGCTCCTGCCCCAGAACATGCCGAACGTTTTATCTATTTCGGGCTACCGGAAACCTCTCCGGTTGACCAGTGGAATGCTGAATCAGGAGCTGTTCCAGAAGACCGCCGTCTCTACGCGATGGCATTTGCACGCTGGCACAACCACCTGACCGCCAAGGAATGGGAGAAGAATCAAATGGACATCCTGGATCGCCGCTTCAAGGCACAATCCCGCTGGATGTTCAATTATGTGCTGCTCAATATTTTACTGGGCAAATCCAGAAGCGGACTGCCGGCAGATTGGAAAAAACCTTTTGATAATGAAGATTTTCTGTGCTGGCGTTATCGTGACCGTTCGCGGCGTCAGAACTGGTTCACAACTCAAAAAATGATTTCATCTTATGCTAATCCATACCGTCCGCATTCCAGCCGACTGAACTGGGCATGGCAAATGATCCATCTGAACTATTTGCGAATTTATAATAATGTTGACAAATTGGCGGAACGCTCACAAAAGGAACCGCTTAATAGTTTTAAAGCGCTTTTCAAATTCAATCCCAAATCGAAGCCGAAACCATTTTTTGAAGGGAACCTTAATTCATTTCAGATTCTTACGGACTCTTTTGACTCACGTCGCCACTTCGGCATCGTTTTCGAGACCTCGCTGATTGTACCGGAAACCGGAGAATATGATTTCCAGCTTGAAACAGAAGCCGGCGCTATTCTTTATCTTGACGACAAAGAACTGATTACCATTTATCGCGAACACCGGAGCGAAACTCCTGCTAAAACAGAGCTTGAAGCGGGACTTCATCGGCTGAAACTTCATTTTCATCGCGACCAGCACCCTGCCAGCATGATTCTGCGCTGGCGAAAACCTGGAACCAAACAATTTGAGCTGCTCTCTGACGATAATTTTGCCCCGGGATGGCCGAATCAACCATTTGCTCTTCAGAACCGAAAAGGGGAAACCCTGCCCTTGGTACGCCGCACCCGTACTGCGGATATTTTTATCGAAAAATTGGTCAAAATGAATTTGATTAATGCCCAAGCCGTCGCGCCGGATACCGAATTTACCTGGTTCCTGAACGGCAAACCAGTGGCTACCGGACCTAGCGTAACCATGGTTTGCGAACCTGGTGCAAAACTTGGGGCTGGCGGCGGGAAATATCCGCCAACTCAGCTTTTCTGGCTCGGCAACCGCAAAATTGACAGTTCGCCACTGCATGCCGCTTCATTGCGCATGCAACTTCATACTCCGGATTTCATTTTTGATGATGAAAGTCAGGATATGTTTGTTGAGGCTGTTTCCGCCATGCCATTTGAAAACATGGTTCAAATTGAAACTTCAAGCAGCCGTGAAAACCCGGTATTCCCTTCAGAAACCAAATCCATAACCGTTCCGGCCAAAAAAACCGCTGCTGAAGAACGTTTCGCTCAGGACGGACTCTACAAATTTCCGGTACGTATTACCGGAAAGGAACTCCGCAGTCAGCTCGACGTAAACCTCAAACTAAAAATGCCCGGGCTGGTTTTCGCTGAAAAAAATCTTCGTTTTATTCCATTGTCAGAACTGCCGCCCTTGAGCTATGGCGATGACGGCAATTTTTATGATGAAACCGGCGCACAAGTGATTCCGGTTCTGCATCGGCCGACGTTATCCGAACTGCGCAAATGGGAACTGCCGATTTTGCTCCGCAACCAGATAGCCTTACCTCATAAGATGCTGGTTATAGCCGATGACTTCGGCAGTTTCAGCAAGACACTTGCCGATGCTTTCGATAAAAAAAATATCCAGACCGAATTGTTGCAATTGCCGCAAGAACATATTTTGTTTGCCATGCGAAAGTCGTTGATCTATATCTTACCGTCCGTTAAAAATTCCGATGCCGATGCGGCACTGATAATACCATCGGCATTCGACCTGCGCAATCGCATTCCGGTACGCAGCCAGATCCGGACCTTGTCCGCTATCCTCCAAGCACTACGGGAAAATCCGGAGATAAAAATAATATATATGGCTACTCCTATTCCCCAGAAAAATATTGGTGATATCGAAAATGAAATGATTACCGAGCTACGCCGGCTAACTCGTGATTTCGGAGTAAAAATAATCAATTTGAATTTCCATTTACGGCAACATCAAATTGATGATGAAAATTACTGCCATGACCCAGAAAATCAGGGATATCAGGAAATATTGCCACTGAAAATGATTCCGGAAATCTGCAATTATCTGCTCAGTGAAACCATCTACCAATAACCTGAAAAAAACAGCCTTTGAGATCTTTTAAATTCGCGCGCGCATTATGCGCGCGCGAATTTCAGACACACAAAATCAGTCATTCAGCGCGAAAAATTCCATTTGTCCCGATTCCAGCCCGGAAATCTGTAAAAGCATTCTGGATCAACAAGAATGAAGATCGCCTGTTCACGTCCTGTCATGCTCTGGCGGCGTCATTTATGATGACAGATATTTGTCGGCATTATTGGCGGTAATTACCCCGTAATTGGCGGCGCCGAGCCATCCGGACATAATGATGCCGACAGAACCGGTATGAAACAAACCGCCGACCTCATCAGACAGCTTCATGCTGACTTGAAGTCCTTCAAATTTTGTACCGAACGACGCGCCGCTGCCGTGCAGGGTGTAGCGTTCAAAGGTAAGCGGCGTTGCCGCCTCGGTATAATCGATTTTGGTCCGGAGATCCGGAATATATTCTTCCAGCGCGTTCAGGGTATTTTCGACCAGTTTGTCTTTGGCGTGCTGATATTCCGCCGCGCCCATACCTGCCCAATCCTGATAACGGGCATTCATTGACGCGACAACGGTAAAGTCGTTGGAACCGGGGCGAATTTCCGGGTAGTAAACTGAATATGTTCGGCTGGTGGAATCAGCTGCCAACAGCGCTTCCGGATCATATACGGGATGTTTGGAGGTAAAAAGCAGATCGCCGATAAAATCGACTTTTACGTCGGGGCGAAATCCGATATATACCTGTGAACTGCTGGTATTGAGCCTGACTCCGGCGACCTTTTCTCTGAAACCGTCGGAAAAATGTTCACTGCCGACATAATTATTGATGGTATTGAGCAGATTACCGTTAGAAATCACGGTGCGGCATTTAATTTCTCGTCCATTGATGACGGCTGAAGCGACACGTCCGTTATTGACCTTGATTTTTTCTATTTTGGCATTGGTCAAGATAGTGGCGCCATTTTTTTCGAGTTCCTGCTGCATCATTTCCAGCATCAGGTCGGTTCCGCCGGAAAAAGTATAGCAGCCCTTGCTCATGAAATTGGAAAAGACAATGCCGTAAGTGATGGCCGGTTCGTCCAGAGTTGAACCGTTGGCATAAGTGATAGGTTCCATCAGAAGGCGAACCACATCATTGCGTCCTGGAAAATATTTATCGAAAAGTTCACGGTTAACCCGATTGTCGGCATCGTAGAAATTCATCTCGCTGAGTTCGTGGTAGAAAGCGTCAACTACGCTCCGCTCAATGCCGAATTTGTCAACCAGAATATTGGTAAAATCTTCAGAAGTGAAAGTCGTTTCAAGAGAAAATTGCGGATTGTCAAAACGGATGCTTTTGACCTGAATTATATGTTCAGCCATTTCGCGGGACCAATATTTTCGCAAAGTTTTCTGCATACCGATGGGAAATCCGTGAAGCGCGACATCAAATATATGCTGCTTGCGACGGAAACAGGTTGCCAAACCGCCAAGCTGAAAATGCTGTTCCGCCAGGAGAACCCGCCAACCGTTGCGCGCCAGAATATTGGCCGCGGTCAAACCGCCGAGCCCGCTTCCAGCAATCACTACATCAAATTCACCGTCAATATCTTTAGTTTTTCTTGCCACGCCTGAAACTCCATAGTTTGTAGTTGGGTTGATTAAAAAGGTTAATATAACATCTTTGAGAGAAAAAGAACATCTCCAACGAAGTCTTGAGCTGATTTTTTAAGGTTGATGAACAAAGTCGTTCTGAAAACAAACAGGACATTCTGTATTCGGAATCAGGAAGTTCACCGGTCAGGTTGAAACTGTACGAATTTATGATAATTTCCCAGCTATGAACTTCCGTATAATAACATCATTCATCCGTGAACGCCGCCGTGAAATCTTCTGGGTTGCACTGCTGACGCTGACTGCTTTTACCGTACGCATGGTGGTAGCAGTTCCCGGGTTTGCCGATATGCCGGAGCATTTTTCTCGACCGGACACCCAGGGCTATCTTTTGCCGGCGCTGGCACTGGCAAGAGACGGGAATTTTGACTCGGCGCCCGGTTCCGGAGAAAAAATGTCGGGGCGACCGCCCGGTTTTTCATTGTTGATTGCAACCGTCTTCAAACTTTTCGGCGAATCGTATGCCGCCCTGATCACCATTTTGTCGCTGATTGCTGCGCTGACCTTGATTCCGGTATATCTGAGCGGGCGGCTCTGGGGAGGAATCGCTACCGGTGCGGCGGCGGCAGCATTATTCGGCTTCAATATCACCGCAATTGCCTTAAGTCCGATGCTTTTGACCGATAGTTTCTTTACTTTTTTTGCCGCATGGCAGTTTTTCTTCTTCATATTATTCTGTCGTAACAAAAAAATCGTCTGGTGTTTTGCCGCGATTGCGACCGCGGCGCTTTCCGCGTTGATTCGTCCGATCGCGGCGGTCTGGATTTTTCCGGCGCTGTTTCTGATTGCGATAATGCCTGGACTGAATATAAAACGAAAACTAATAACGGCCATGGGTTCATTGATTATCTTTTACATGATCCTGACCCCGTGGATGTTCCGCAACTACCGTAATGGCGCAGGTTTCTGCATCGACACCAACACCGGAGCAATGTACCATCAAAACGGCGCAATGCTGCTGGCAAAAGTAAACGGTACCGATTATGAGGACGAAAAACAGCGTTTGATAAAAGAGATTGATGCCGAATTTGAGGATAAAGCGAAATATCCGGACGGCGCGTCACAGGTAAATTATCGGATTGCTCTGTTTCGCCGATTGATCTTCAAGTATCCTTTGACGTATTTCTCCATGCATTTTTCACCGCATGTGCTGATCCCGGATGCGGCGACATTCAGTGAACTGCTCGGCATAACCTCCAGTGACCGGGGAACTCTGAATGTCCTCAAGTCCCAAGGTATCGTTGCCGCGATAAAACATTATTTCAACGGGCGAACCGGCGTTATCGCCCTCATAATACCATTGCTGTTGATTCCGGCGCTCTGCTATGCCGGAGCATTATGGCAACTGATCAAATGGCTGGCTGAGAAACAATTTTTCATGTTTTTTCTGTTTCTCGCTTTTGTCGAATATTACCTGTTTCTTCCCGGGCCGATAACCGTGCCGCGTTATCACTTGCCGGCATTGCCGATGCTCTCGGCAATGGCCGCATTGGCGCTGGTTCCGGCAGTACGAAAAATAAATGAACAACTTAAAAGATTATCGTCTAAACAAGGATCGCAATGATGGATTCTCAAAATAAATCCAGTATCCGCCTTAACGTAGCACAATTGCTTAATAAAATGATTACCGAAGGCAACTTCAAACCCGGTCAGCGACTGCCGCCGGAACGCAAATTGTCGCAATTGCTCAAAGTCGGGCGCAGCTCGATTCGCGAAGCCATCAGAACTCTTGAAATTATCGGACTGCTGGAGAGCCGCCGCGGTTCCGGGAATATCGTCATGTGTCGTCCGGCAGATATCATGACAACGCCGTATGGACTGTCCGAACAACCGGCGGATAATGAAATCATGGAAATCCTTGAAACCCGCCGCGCGCTGGAATTCGAGTCAGTCCGGCTGGCAGCGGAAAAAATAAACATTAAACAAGGCAAAATCCTGCAATGTTTTATTGGGGAAATGCAGATTGCCAACTGCGAAGCGGTAGCCATGGCTATTGAAGACGGCTTTCACCGCCAGATTGTCGAATTCTCAGGAAACCGTCTGCTGCTGTCGCATTACAACAAAATCGTGCTGATGACGAACACCATCAAAAAAGCTGAAGGCAACAACATTTTCAGCACTTACCGCTACCATAAACAAATGTTAAAAATCCACAGCGAATTATGCGACGCAATTGTCGCACATCAGCCATTACCGGCACAAGTCGCGCTGGAAAGTTATTTCCAAATCCTGATGCAATCCCGCCGCAAATGATTGGCATTTCCCGATTGAGAGTATAAAATATTAATTAGTTTTAAAATATCACTTTTTACCACTCCGGCACACTTATGAACAAGATCGATGAGCTGAAAAATTCAATCATGTCGCAAATCGCCGAATATTATCGGCTGGCTCACCGTGATGACGGAGTTTTCGACGCAACCCATTCCCGCATCAACTATGCGGGAAGAATTTTTGACGAGAATGAACTTCTCAATCTTACCGATGCCGCCTTGGAGTTTTGGCTGACCGCCGGCAAGTGGACCAAACAATTCGAATCAGGGCTGGCTGACTTTCTGGGCATCAAACATGTTTTGCTGGTAAACTCCGGCTCATCAGCAAACCTGCTGGCGTTTATGGCGTTGACTTCACCGTTGCTGGGGGAGCGCACTATAAAACGCGGTGACGAAGTAATTACCGTTGCCGCCGGTTTCCCGACCACTGTTGCGCCGATTATTCAATATGGCGCGGTTCCCGTATTTGTCGACGTCGACCTCAATGGCAATATCCGGCCAGACTTGCTCAATGCCGCTTTAAGCGTGAAAACCAAAGCGGTTTTCGCCGCACATACGCTAGGCAATCCATTCGCACTCAAAGAAGTTAAAGATTTCTGCCGCCACCACAACTTATGGTTAATCGAAGACAATTGTGATGCGCTCGGAGCACAATACCAAAACTGTTACACCGGAACCTTCGGCGATGTCGGGACTTCCAGTTTTTATCCGCCCCACCATATGACCATGGGCGAAGGCGGTGCCGTTTATACCGACAATCCGACCTTGAAAAAAATCCTGCTGTCCATGCGTGACTGGGGACGCGACTGCTGGTGCGAAACCGGATTTGACAATACCTGCGGATGCCGCTTTTCAGGCAAATTCGGCACACTTCCGGAAGGCTATGATCATAAATATGTTTACAGCCATTTCGGTTACAACCTGAAAGCCACCGATTTACAGGCGGCAATCGGCTGCGCTCAACTTGAAAAATTACCGGAGTTCATCCGGAAACGCCGTGAAAACTTCGCATTTCTGCGCAGTTCGCTTCGCGACTGCCGCGATATTTTCATCCTGCCGGAAACAACTGAAAACAGTGAACCTTCCTGGTTCGGCTTCATGCTGACTCGTCGCGACAACACGCCTTTTTCCCGCAATGAATTGGCGCAGCATCTGGAAGCCAACCGGATTCAAACCAGAAATTTGTTTGCCGGCAATCTGACGCGACACCCGTGCTTTGAATCATTAGTCGAAGGATGCGACTATCGGATTGCCGGGACGTTAACCAATACCGACAAAATCATGAATGACAGCTTGTGGATCGGAGTTTATCCCGGCATGTCTGAAGCAAAGTTGGATTATATGGTGAAAACAATTAAAAAATTTATTAAATAAATCGGCTTAAAATTCGCGCGCGCATAATGCGCGCGCAAATTTCAGCACAGTCAGGAACACGGCAATTATCATAAGTTTTATGTCCGGATATTAATTTGTCAAACGGTAACCAGGAGCAAATAAAGATGACAGAAGATATTTTTTCACGGCTTTTTATATTTGAAATGGCGAATAATCACATGGGCGACGTCGAGCACGGCCTGAAAATAATCCGTGAACTTCGGGCGGCAACCGCAAGTTTCAACTTCAAGTTCGCGGTCAAATTCCAGTACCGCGATCTGGACACTTTCATCCATCAGGATTACCGCAACCGGCAGGACATCAAATACATTAAACGATTTTCCGAAACCCGACTGGCCGAAGTTGATTTTCTACAAATGAAAGATGAACTCCATAAACTGGGATTTTTGAGCATCTGCACCCCTTTTGACGAAAAATCGGTGGATATGGTGGAAAAACACGGTTTTGAAATTATCAAAATCGCCAGTTGTTCGCTCACCGACTGGCCGCTGCTTGAACGTATCGCGGCAACCGGTCTGCCATTGATAGCCTCAACCGCCGGTGCAACCATTGAAGAAATCGACCGGGTAGTAACATTTTTTGAGCACCGCCGAAAAACCCTGTGCCTGATGCATTGTGTCGGTTCATACCCAACACCTGAACATGAACTTGAAATGAACCAGATAGATTTATTCAAAGCCCGTTACAAACCGCTGCCGATAGGTTTTTCCACTCACGAAGCTCCGGGTGATCTCGACCCGATCAAAATTGCCATCGCCAAAGGAGCAGTCGCCTTTGAACGCCATGTCGGAGTGGCTAACGAAAAATATAAACTCAATGACTACTCCTCATCTCCGGCGCAGATTGCGGAATGGCTCAAAGCCGCCGAAAAAGCATATTCCATGTGCGGAGTATCAGGAAAACGTCGTGACATTTCAGAAAAAGAACATACCGATATCAGCGGATTGCGTCGTGGCGTCTTTTGCAGACAAGCGCTCCCGGCCGGTACAAAACTTTCCGATGATGATGTTTTTTATGCTATCCCCTGTGTTGACGGACAGCTGCAGGCCAACGACATGTCCAAATATATGATATACTCTTTGAAAAATGCTTTGCCGGCAAATTCACCGGTATTGGCGGCGCAAACCGTAACCGCAAATATCAGAGACAAAGTTCTTGAAATAATTAAAGCAGTCTGTGCATTGATAAAAAAAAGCAACCTCAAACTGCAGGATAAACTGGAACTGGAATTATCCCACCATTATGGAATTGATAACTTTTACCGCCACGGATGTACCATCATCACCTGCGTAAACCGCGAATACTGTAAAAAAATTATTCTACTGCTACCCGGTCAGACCAATCCTGACCACTCGCACAAAGTCAAAGAAGAAACATTCCATGTTCTTTACGGCGAACTGACACTCAGCCTTGACGATGACGAAAACACCTACAATGCCGGGGATATTATTGTCGTCGAACGCAATAAAAAACACCGCTTCGCCAGTGAAACCGGTGCGGTGCTCGAAGAAATATCGACCACACATATCAAAGACGATTCTTATTATGAAGATGACAATATTGCCGAGGCCTCAGAGAGGAAAACCTATATGACTTTCCATGCCGACTGGCTAAGCAAAACGATTCAATAAAATGATCAGACGTGAAGATACGCAGTTGAAACCGCTCATCGTCTGGGACGTCGATGATGTATTGAACAATCTGACTTATGAATGGTTTGATGAGTTCGAAACACTCAACCGCACCGGAATTACATATGAAAAACTATCGGAGAATCCGCCGGACCGACTGTTGGGAATTTCGCGTGAATCATATCTTGAATCGCTGGACGATTTTAGAATGCGCCGCATAACCTCGCTTAAGCCTGTGGAAGAGACGATGCAGTGGTTTATACGACACGGCAACAAATTCAGACACGCCGCACTCACGGCCACGCCTTTCCGCTGTGCGCCGGCATCAGCACAATGGGTAATCAAACATTACGGCAACTGGATCAGAACATTTCATTTTGTCCCGTCTCCACGCAAAGATGACCAGATTGTGCGTTATCATGAAAACAAACTGGAACTGTTGTCTGAAATCGCCGAAGTCAGCCTGTTTATCGATGACAGCGAAACCAATCTGATCCTGGCGGAATCTGCCGGAATAAACAGCCTGGCATTTCCCCGCCCATGGAACCGAAACCGCGATTTGAACCTATTTGAATATCTCGAAAAAATAACATTGAACAACTTCGCAAAAAATCCCGCAGAACACCGGGCTCAACCCTGATATATGAGGAATAATACTGATGAAAAAAGTTTCTGATTTGGTTTTTGATTATCTCGCCGATGTTGTCGGCGTCAAACATGTTTTCATGCTGCCCGGTGGCGGCTGTATGCACTTGGTCGATTCACTTGGAAAAAACCGCAAACTGAAATTTGTCTGCAATCTGCATGAGCAAGCTTCCGCAATCGGAGCTGAAGCTTATGGCCAATATACCAACAATCTCGGAGTCACGCTGGTTACTGCCGGCCCCGGTTCCACCAACGCTATTACCGGAGTCGCCGGAGCATGGATTGATTCCACTCCGATGCTCGTGCTGTCAGGACAGGCGAAAACAGAAGACCTGCTGGAAGAACGCGGAGTCCGACAGATGGGTATCCAAGAAGTAGACATTGTTTCCATCGTTTCACCGGTAACTAAATATGCATGCTGCGTGAAAAATCCGGCAATGATTAAATTTGAACTTCAGAAAGCAATTTATCTGGCACGGCATGGTAGAAAAGGACCGGTCTGGCTCGATATACCGCTCGACACCCAAGGCGCAATGGTAGACGAAAACAACCTCCTGGAATTTGTTCCGCCGGAGGAAAAATGTTCAGACCTGAACTCCGTAGCGAAAACTATTGTAAAAGCGTTGGCATCCTCCAGGCATCCGGCAATCCTGGTCGGTAATGGTATCCGGCTTTCCGGCGCGCTGGAAAACTTCCTCAAACTGATTAACCGACTCAACATCCCGGTACTGACAACCTGGAAAGCGGCGGATTTTCTGCCGGAAACCCACCGGTTATTTACAGGTAGACCGGGAATTGTCGGACAGCGCGGCGCAAATTTTGTTCAACAGTTCTCCGATATGCTGTTGATTATCGGTGCCCGGCTGGATCTTTGTCAGACCGGTTTCAACCATCCCAATTTTGCGCCTAGAGCAAAAAAAATAATAGTTGACATTGATGAGGCCGAAATCAAAAAACTCAACATGGAATTCGAATACTCGCTAAACGCAGACGCCGGATTGCTGATTGAAGAACTGCTCAAGGAAACCGACGGGATGAATTTTGATTATTCTGCTTGGTTGCGTTTATGCAAAGAATGGCAAACACGCTATCCGGTTGTCGCGCCGGAATATCTTGACGAAACCGCTTCCAGAGTCAACACTTATCATCTTGTTGATGTGCTTTCGGAGTTGCTTGACGACAGTTTCGTTGTGGTTCCCGGCAGTTCCGGCGCATGTGCCGAAATAACGATGCAAGCCATAAAAATAAAAAAAGGTCAGCGCATCCTGAATACTCCAGGACTGGGTTCAATGGGTTTCGGGCTACCCGCCAGCATCGGCGCGGCAGTAGCCTCGGACAAAAAAGTGGTCAGCATTATCGGTGACGGTGGTATGCAACATAACATTCAGGAACTTCAGACCCTGAAGACACTTGAACTTCCAATCAAAATTTTTGTACTTGACAACAGCGGATACGGATCTATTTGCAATATGCAGAAAGCCCGATTCAACGGAAACCTGGTGGCATGCAATGCCGACAGCGGACTGAAACTTCCGGACATATCCAGGCTTGCCGCCGCCTATGCAATCGCCCATTATGAAATCGAAACTCCATGTAACCTGAAATCGAAAGTGCTGGAAGTCCTCAACATGCCTGGTCCGGTAATCTGCAATGTTAAGGTTGATCCGGAAATTCCAACCGCACCACGCCTCTCATCAGAAGTGCTGCCAGACGGAAGAATTGTTTCCAAACCAATGGAGGATTTATGGCCATTTCTGGACCGGAATGAATTCAACCGGATCATGGAATCAGTGAAATCGACAACTTAATCCGTACCCAAGGAATTGTTCTTATGCCGATTAAAAAATGCCGGGTTTGCGGTCACCACTTCTGGCCGGAACCATTGATCAGTTACAAAAATATGCCGAAATCCGCGCAGTTCTTTCCAGACTCAGATTCTCTGGCTCAAGAAGACGGAGTAGATCTGGAAGTATGCCAATGCGCAGGTTGCGGGTTGGTACAGCTGAACTGCGATCCGGTACCCTATTACAGAGAAGTAATCAGAGCTGCCGCATATTCGCCGGAAATGAAAGAGTTCCGCATCAGACAATTCCAGGACTTTGTCAGAAAATACAGACTGAAAAACAGAAAAATCATTGAGATCGGTTGCGGTCGCGGCGAATATTTATCTCTTATGGCTCAATGCGGCGTCAAGGTTTCCGGCATTGAATACGGAGCGGAATCCGTAAAATACTGCCGCAGTGAACAACTGGACGTTTCAAAACAGTATATACAAAGTAGAACCAAGCTTAAAAATGCCCCGTTCGATGCATTTTTCATTCTGAATTTCCTGGAACACATGCCCAATCCCAATTCCGCGCTTCGGGGTATTTGCGCCAATCTCACCACAGACGGAGTCGGCATTGTTGAAGTTCCTAATTTTGATATGATTATCCGCAATAAACTGTTTTCCGAATTTATTTCCGACCACCTTTTATATTTTACTGGTGAAACGTTGAAAACAACGCTCAACAACAACGGCTTTGAAGTCATTGAGCAGAACAATGTCTGGCATGAATATATCATTTCGGCAGTTGTCCGCAAAAAGCGGCAACTTAATTTGTCTGATTTTCACGCAACCCGAGAAAAACTCAAACATGAGTTAACAACATTTATCGCGAAATTTGCTCCACAAAAAGTGGCAATCTGGGGCGCAGGACATCAAGCCTTGGCGGTAATATCAATGACTGCACTGGCTGATAAAATTGCCTATGTAATTGATTCAGCGCCATTTAAACAGGGAAAATTCACTCCTGCTTCCCATTTGCCCATAGTTGCGCCGAAAAAGCTGGAATCCGAACCCGTAGAAGCAGTTATCGTAATGGCGGCGGCATATTCTGACGAAGTTTACCAAACCTTAAATAATAAATTCGGCGATAGTATCAGCATCGCTATCGTCCGAGATTACGGACTGGAGACAAAGCAATGACCGTTTCGAAGCATATTTTAGAACTGGAAACAACAATTGATGACCCTCGCCAAGGTCTATCCGATGAAATATTTCTCCTTGCCAGCCGTATCGTTCCAATGATTAATGTCGATCTCCTGATTAAAAAACCAGGATTGGGGACGCTCCTGACCTGGCGCGAAGAGCATGATGGACAGTCTGGCTGGCACGTCCCCGGCGGCATTATCCGATGGCAGGAAACTATTGCCACAAGAATACACGAGGTTGCCCGCCTGGAGCTTGGAACCGCAGTTAAATTCAAACCGACTCCACTTGTCATCAAAGAATTCATTCTCCCCAAACAACGTAACCGAAGCCACTTTATCTCCATGCTTTTTAAATGTAGAATTATTGACAATATCAATGAAAATATCCGCTACCGGGAAGGCAGAATTCTTCCCGGACAATGGCTGTGGCACAAACAATGTCCTGAAAACCTGCTGCCCATACATGAAATTTACCGCAGTTTTATATGAATCTTTGCGCCGGCAGTGTATAGTTTTAATGTTTGACCTAATAAACCTCAGGAGAGCAAAATGAAAGAGTTAAGCAGCGCTGAAATATGCAAACGTAACCTGTTGAAAACAGAAAAACCTTATGTCTATGAAAAAATACTTAAATATGCGGAAAAGGTTGAACGAGGCGAAAGTATCGCCATTATTCAGTTCCAATATAATTACAAATGCAATTTTCGCTGCGAACACTGTTCGGTCAAACAATTTCAAGGTAAAAACGACAAGCGCTCTTTCACGTTGAATGATGTCCGAGAACTCTCCCGGCAGGCCGACGAGATGGGACTTGCCAATATTGTCATTACCGGCGGAGAACCATTGGTGTTCAAGGACTTTGACGCATTGGTCGAAGCAATTGATCCACAAAAGTTTTACATAACTTCCGATACCAACGGCTGGCTGCTTGACGATGAGAAAGCAAAACATTTGAAAAATATCGGGGTTGATAAAATACAGCTCAGTCTAGACAGTCTGGATCCGCAAGAACATGACTCTTTTCGCCATGCTCCCGGTTCCCACCAACGCGCACTCAAAGCCATTGATGCAGCGTTGAACGCCGGATTGAATATCATTCTTTCTACAGTGGTTACCCATCAGCGTATCCGCTCCAGCGAATTTATTGAATATCTTGAATTCGCGAAATCCAAGGGGATCGGTACTTTTGTAACTTACGCCAAACCGGTCGGAGCATGGGAAGGCAACTTCGATGCGCTGGTTGACAAGGCGGATATGGATTATATGCGCGAGCTTGAAAAAAAATATAATGTCTTTACCCACCTTACCCCGTCTTACGGAATGGATCTCGGATGCATCGCAGTAAAACGGATGATTTCTGTCACACAATACGGCGACGTCATGCCGTGTCCATATATACATGTATCTCTCGGTAACATCTTCAATGAACCGCTGAAAGACATTATCGAACGCGGCATGAAAATTAAATGGTTCGGCAAACATATCAACACTTGCCT
>JAAYPP010000042.1 GCA_012519765.1 Lentisphaerota bacterium | reverse complement strand
TAAAGTGCATACCCCATAAACGTTAAACTATACATTTATATTTTAGAGCCAATTGCAAGACTTCGCGTCACCACGTTGTGAGCGCAGACGCATGGAGGAGTGGCTTGGTGCATACCCTCTGCGGTCTGTAGCTTTCGGGGCGGTCTGGCGAAAGTTCTTTCAGGTTGAGCAGTAACCGCAAAAATCATCTCTAAACTGCAAAATTTAAATCGGTTATTGACTGTACTTTATCGGTATTTTGTGCTATATTCCAGTGCTCTGTAAACCTGAAAATATCGGGTTGGACAAGTTAAATTATGGTTTGGATTTTTTTGCTTAGGCCGATGGGCGATATGAATATCGTCCGAGGCATGAACGGAGAAATACATCGATAAGCAACTTGCCGCAAAGCGGTTGCGATCTTTCGAGCTTTGTTCCGCATTTTTCGATGATCTTCGATACCTCGGTATCGGCGGCATCTCAGAATACGGCCAAATCCTCAAAATCTTCGCAATCCAAGCGGAATTTTAAGTTTTGCAGAGCATTAACTTTCGTTTTTTAATATAAATAATGACCATAGTGAGGCGGCAATGAACGATTACAGTTACCTCAAAGAAATTGACAAAGAACACAGTAACCTGATTAAAGGTTTGCAGTTAATTCAAGCTCATGAGGGATATGTTTCTGATGAGAGCATCAGAGCGGCATCAGACTATTTTGGCATAGCAGAAGTTGAGATTGAGGGGGTACTAACTTTTTATGCTCAATTTAAAAGAATAAAGCCGGGAAAAAACAAGATAAGTATTTGTGATGGGACGGCATGCCATATCAAAGGAAGCAAACAGATTATAGAATGGGTAAGCAGCGAACTTGGCATCAAATCCGGAGAAACCGATTCCGATGGGATTTTCTCACTGGAAACAGTCGCCTGTCTGGGCTGTTGCAGTTTGGCGCCGGTCATGAGCATCAATGGTAAAATTTTCGGAAAACTTGACCGTAAGTCGACGATAAAAATACTCAAGGAGTACAAAAAACAATGACGGTTAATGAAAACATCAAAAAAATCCGGGTCGGTACCGCGTCTTGCGGACTGGCGGCAGGAGGAGCCGCAGTACTGGAAGCACTGCATCTTCATGCTCCGAATATCGATATTGACGAAGTCGGTTGTCTGGGGCATTGTTACGCTGAGCCAATGGTTGAAGTCGTCACCAACGACGGCAAGTCATATCTTTATGCTGGAGTGGATGATCAGGAATCAGCGATCAGTAGCATCCTGAGCCTTAGCGATAAGTTCAGATTTAAAATTCCGCCGGTCAGAGAATCCAAAGAATTACTGAAAGTGCTCAAGCTTGCCGGTAAAATCTGTCCAACCTCCTACGATGAATATGTCGCCAACGGCGGCTATGCCGCATTAAAAAAAGCTCTCGCCAATACCCCGGAATGGGTTATTAACGAAATCAAAGAATCTGGTTTGCGCGGGCGCGGCGGCGGCGGCTTTCCCACAGGAGTAAAATGGTCTTTTCTGGCAACAAAAGAAGCTGAACAGAAAATATTGATCTGCAATGCCGATGAAGGTGATCCCGGCGCGTTCATGGATCGTTCACTGATGGAAAGTGTCCCGCATCAGATGCTGGAAGGAATGCTGATCGGCGCTTATGCGACCGGTGCTACTCGTTTAATCATCTATTGCCGCGCGGAATACCCGTTGGCCATCAAACACCTGAAAATTGCCATTGAACAAATTTATCAGAACGGATTGAACAAGATTGAAGGGCGTGAACTGGATATCATGATCAAAGAGGGCGCGGGCGCGTTCGTCTGCGGCGAAGAAACGTCCATGATTGCCTCACTGGAAGGAAAACGCGGTACACCCCGTTTCCGTCCGCCATTTCCTACTGACCGCGGCTTGAATAATTTCCCGACTTCGATTAATAATGTTGAAACATTCGGCAACATACCGCTGATTATCAAAGACGGGGCGGAATCTTATGCCGCGATCGGTACTGCCGGAAGCAAAGGAACAAAACTGTTCGCCTTGGCCGGTGATCTGAAATACCCCGGACTGATTGAAGTCCCGATGGGCACCACCTTGAGTGAAATTGTTTTCGGTATCGGCGGTGCTGATCCGGAAAAAGTCAAAGCGGTACAGACCGGCGGACCGTCCGGCGGCTGTATTCCAAAATCACTTTTTGATACGCCGGTGGATTATGATTCTTTGAAATCACTCGGGGCAATCATGGGTTCCGGCGGCATGATCGTCATTTCCAATGAACGATGCATGGTTGAGACTGCGCGATTTTTCCTTGACTTCACGCATCGTGAATCGTGCGGCAAATGTACTTTTTGTCGGGTCGGAACAACTCGCATGTATGAAACGTTGGAACGTATTGTCGCAGGGAATGGCAAACGTGAAGACCTGGATTTTCTTGAAAATATCGGGCCTAAAATCATCAAAGGTTCGCTTTGCGGACTGGGACAGACTGCCCCCAATCCGGTGCTGGCGACATTGCGTTATTTCCGCAACGAATACGAAGACCATGTATTGCGCGGCCAATGTTCTGCCCTTCAATGCAACAACCTGGTTGATGTGGTACTTTTTAAAGATAACTGTATCAAATGCCGTCTCTGCATTAAAAATTGTCCGGTCAACGCCATCAGCGATGATTTCGTAGTGGACAACAACCTGTGTACGCGTTGCAATACCTGTATCGAAATCTGTCCGAAAAAGACCATCGCGCGGACTAAAAGAGGAGAAGTTGTAAATGATAAAATTTAAGATAGATGGAAAAGAATTTGAAGCAGAACCGGGGCAGACGATTTTGTCTGTAGCGGATGCCAATGGCATTTACATCCCGACGCTTTGTTATAATGAAAAAATATCGAGAACCACATCCTGCTTTGTCTGCCTGGTCAAAGATCTAAAAACGGGTCGATTCATGCCGTCGTGTTCAGCATGCCCGAACGAAGGCGGTGAATATGATTCTTCATCGGATGAAGTTGCTGATATGCGGCGGACTGCGCTTGAACTGTTATTATCGGAACACACCGGAGATTGTGAAGCCCCCTGCACTATCGCCTGCCCGGCACATGCTAATGTTGAAGAATATGTTCGTGCCGGACGCGAAGGAGATTTTCTCGAATCGCTGAAAATAATCAAACAGCGGATCCCGCTCCCGATGAGTATCGGCCGGGTCTGTCCACGTTTCTGCGAAAAAGACTGTCGAAAAAATGTCACCGCCAAACCGGTAGCAATTAATGACTTCAAGCGTTTGGCTGCGGACATGTTTTATGACAGTTATCTGGAAGACTTACCGCCGTTGAACGGCAAAAAAGTTGCCGTTATCGGAGCCGGACCGGCGGGGTTGGCCGCAGCATATTTTCTGCGGCTCAACGGTGTTGCAACTAAAATCTTCGAAAAACAGGCAAAGCCAGGCGGTATGTTGCGTTATGGAATTCCGGAATACCGTTTACCGAAATCAATTCTGGACCAGGAAATTGCCCATTTTATCAAGATGGGAGTTGAAATTGAATGCGGCAAAGAGTTGGGAAAAGATTTTAAGCTCGCCGATTTGAGCAAGCAATATGATGCGGTAATCGCCGCGATCGGATGCTGGAAACCAAGTTCAATGCGTACTGAAGGCGAAGAATTTGCCGCGCAAGGCATCAAATGGCTTGAGATCAATAATTGCGGCGGCAATAATCCGGGCCGAACCATTGTGGTTGGTGGCGGCAATACCGCTATGGACTGCGTTCGTACCTCAATTCGTCTGGGTGCTTCGGAAGTGACCTGTTGTTATCGTCGTACCGAAAAAGAGATGCCCGCTGAGGAAATCGAAATTCAGGAAGCCAAGGAAGAAGGCGTGAAATTTGAATTTTTGACCGCGCCAATCAGTATCTGTAAAGAAAACGGCGAACTGGTTATGACCTGTCAGCGTATGGAATTGGGCGAACCCGATGCTTCAGGACGTCGAAAACCGGTACCGATACCGGGTAGTGAATACCAAATGACTGCCGATACCATCATCGCCGCAATCGGTCAAGCGACTGATGCAACCGAAGAATTCGGCGTTGATAAATACGGCAATATCAAAGTTGATCTGAGTAACTTCATGATGATCGGCAATATTTTTGCCGCCGGTGACTGTGTTTCTGGCGCTGCCACCGTTGTCGAAGCCGTTGCTGCCGGACGTAAGGCCGCGCTCGGCATTCTGCGAATGCTCAAGTTGACTAACGAAACACCGGAACGAACCATCAATGTTTCTCGCGGTCACTGGAGTAGCCTGAGTAAAAAAGATTTGGTTTTTTTACGCGATAATATTTCGGACGAAGAACGTGTCGCGCTGGATTTAATTCCTCTTGAAAAGCGGCTTTCGTCTTTTGAAGAAGTCTCACGTACACTCAAGCCTGAAGACATGATGGCTGAAGGAAAACGCTGTATTGAGTGCAGCTGTACCGCAAAAGAAGATTGTAAATTGAAAAAGCACTCTGAATCATGCGGTGCGCGGGTTGACGCAATCAGCGGTAAAAAACCAGAAGCATCCTATGACAACCGGCATCCGGTGATCATTCATGACAAGATGAAATGCATCAAGTGTGGAATCTGTGTCAAGATTTGCAAAGAAGTAGTAAATGAAAATTTGCTCAGTGCCAAGAAACGCGGATTCAATACCGAAATCAGCGCGGCATATGGGTTGCCGCTTCCTGTCTCCTGTAAGGACTGCGGGCAATGTATTATTGAATGCCCCGTCGGCGCCCTTGATTGGAAAATTAAAAAATAAGCTCAAGCGCAAATTGCAATAAGCTGGATATGAAGGAGCGATTCCGTCGGCTACTCGAACGTAGCTGACGGAGCGTTACCAGCTTCTCATATTTATGCGCTCGGCGAGGAAACAATCAGGTATATTGCGGTCACCACCACCAGTACCTGAATGATTATCTCAAAAACTTTTTGATTTATTTTATTTATAAACAAAATCCCCAGCATTCCACCTACTAAAAGCAATGGTAACATTGCCAGGTCAGCTTTAAACGCGGCCGCAGTAATGCGTCCTTCAAAAATAAAAATGGGTATTTTCAGCCAATTGAGAATTAAAAAATACCATGCGCAACTTCCCATGTACTCTTTTTTAGGTAAACGCATAGACAGCAGGTAAATTGCCATGACCGGTCCGGCAGCATTAGCTACCTGGGTAGTCAATCCGGCAGCCAAACCGAAAAACGCTGAAAACATCCAATGATCAGGAAGATTTTCAGTGTTTTTCAAGAAGCGTTGTCGCAAAAAATTCAACATTACCATTACGATAATTATCCAGCCGATAGCAACTCGCAACATCCCGCCGTCCAGACCGCGCAACACTAATATCCCAACCGCGATTCCTACTAACGCCCATGGCAGCAGTTTCATGACTATCACCCAGTTCGCATGACGTCGGTAGTATGTCACTGCAATCAGGTCGGCGGCGCCAAGCATCATCAACTGCAAGCCAGTTGAAAGCCGGGGTTCAAAAGTCAACATCAGCATCACTACGGGCAACGTGCCAATTCCCGGCATGCCGGTTTTATTGATACCGATCAAAATTGCACAAAAACCCAGCACCAAAATCTGTGCCATTGAAAATCCGTTAAAGAACCATTCGTACATTGTAATCCAGCCTTATGATATTTAAAAAAACGATAACATGCCGTTAAAAAATGTGAATGCAACATTTGTCCCGCATCGCATTCAAAATATTGACCCAATATTGCATTAAGTAGCAATACTGGTATATTAACGTTTCACTTTTTCTATGAAAACTATTTTCGGAGTTCCACCATGAATTTTAGTCTTTTTGAAGCTATCATGCTGATTTGTTTCGGCTTCAGCTGGCCTTTCGCTATTATCAAAACTATCAAAGTAAAGAATCCTACAGGGAAAAGCTATTTATTTCTCGGATTGGTAATACTTGGTTATGCCTCCGGATGTTTGCATAAACTGTTTTATAAATATGATTTCGTTTTCTGGTTATATTTACTTAATGGTGTTTTAGTGGCAACTGACACCCTGCTTTGTGTGTATTACCAGTACCGGAATAACTCAACTCAGCCATCTGAAAATTTAATTAAAACTGAAATGTGAGGAATATCATGAAAATAAACATGCGCAGTATATTTAGTTTATTGCTGTTAGTTTTTCTGACTTCCTGTCAGAGTGTACCGGATAACAGTTATCTCAACTTGGCAAATGTAGTTAATCACCTGGAACTGAATGGTATCAAAATAACCCAAATTCAGCCTCTTGACGCATCGTTATTAGGGGCGTCCGAAGCAGTAGCGGTCATGATCGGCCGACAGGAAATCGGTATTTATAAATATGATATCATGGTCTCAAAACAGCGTAAAATCCTGGAAAGAGCCCGAGAAAATGAATACATATACGTGGCAGCGATGAAATATCCGACGATAGTAAAAGGGGCATTTGTTTTTATCGGCATCGTCAACCACCCACAAAAGATCAAACTTATAGAAGCAATTCAGACGCTGAAATAAATTTTGATTCCGTCTATTAAATTCGCGCGCGCATAATGCGCGCGCGAATTTAAAATATCTATTATTCACCCGAAAAGTTTTTAAACGACATCGGATTGCTGAAATATACTCTGTTCAGAATTTGCTCGTCAGTCATGGTATCAAAAGCGGAGTACTGGCTTACTGTTTGGGTATTAATGGCAATTCGAGCAAGTCTGAATGCTCTGACCACCCCAAACTTTCTTCCTGAAGAATGTTTGCGACCGGCAACCATAATATCACGAGTAAGCCATTTGGAATTTCTTACCGTAAAAATGGAGTAAGGAATAATCCAGGATAACGCAAAGAGGCTGTAAACTCCGAACACGAATACCCAAATTAAATCATTTTTGGCACACTCTTTATAATAAGTAACAACCGGAATTGCCGACCATAACGCAGTCATAAACAATGTACCGATAAAAATATAGTGAAGCGTACTGAATGAGATGACCGCAGTCAGTAACCAGAAGGGAATCGCGATTGAAGCAAGTACAAACCCGAAAATTTGCATCGTAAGATTGATCTGCAAAATCAGCATCGGAAAGCTGCGCAGAGGGTTTTGACGATAAACATATTTCCCGAGAACAATATTTTCTCTGACATCACTGCGAGTCCAGCGGATCAACATCCTGCATAGTTGACGATAATTTTCCGGTACACAGGTGTTGGCCACAGCGTTGGCCTGATATACCACCTTGAATCCGTTACGCAGCAATAAAGTGGTAATCGCCCGATCTTCACCGATGTGAGAAGGCACACCGAGAAAGGTTTGTTCAAGCCATTCATCACAATAAGGTAAAATGGCACTTTTCCGATATGCACTGAGCGCACCGGGTGTGCATAAGACAGAACCTACAACACTCTGGGCACGACGGATAAATTCACATCCAAATACAAATCCGATATCCATGAGCAAAGGAATAATACCTTTGTTAATATTTTTAACCCGAATATATCCGGCGACGCCTCCAACTGCCGGATCACTGAATGGCGCCACCAAGTTTTTCAACGCAGATTTTTCAACAATGGAATCACTGTCTACAGTTACTATAAGTTCAAACTTCGCGGTTTTGATTCCGGTGTAAAGAGCATGTTTCTTACCGCCATTTTTTCGCAGATTGACCGGAGTTATCCTTCCGGCAGAAGTATCAGCCACCTTTTTGATCCATTTCCAAGTGTCATCTTTGGAGCCGTCATTTATAGCAATTATTTCCAACTTTTCAGGTGGATAATCGCATTCCATCAGACTGTAAAGCGTTTCTGCCACATGTTCACCCTCATTATAAGCGGGAACAATCACGGTACAGCCGGGCAAAGTTTCCTGCACGCCTGGTGATACCGCATTGTAGCAATAAGTCAGTACCGCAATGACCAGAAAATGGCATAAAAACAACAACGAGCCGCATAAGGTAATCATTACCATGTAAAACATAACATGATTATTCATCACTACGTTGCTGAGCGGTTGCAAAACAGTAATTGCCGCAAAAGCAACAATGGTCAAAATCAATACGCCCCAGAAAAAAGTTTTTACCGACGCCAATTGCACAAAATGATATTTCATCTAACCCTCCAAAAGTTTTTATAGCTGTAAAACAGCTTTTATGGAGTAAATGTAATATCTGATATTAGCGGGATGATGACATGAAAATGATTTTTTGGTCATTCTAAGTTATTTGAGCGGGAATAAATACGGTAAAGACAGAACCGGAACCGGGGATGCTTTCAACTTCAATGCGCCAGCCGTGAGCCGCCACAATGGCATTTACCAGCGCCAACCCAAGCCCGTTACCTGAAAAATGACGGCTGGCATCAGCACGGAAGAACCTTTCAAAAATGCGTTTTTGGTCTGATTCCGCGATTCCGCAGCCGGTATCAGAAATGAGAAGCCGGCACTCTCTGTCATCATGTTCCAAATTAATAATGACCTTCCCGCAAGATGGAGTAAATTTAAAAGCGTTTTCCAATAAGTTGGCAACCAAACGCTGTAACTTCATTTTATCGGCAAAAACGTTTACCTTTTTGTCCGGCAAGCGCAGCTTAAAGTCAATGAATTTTTCTTCAGCCAGCGGCATCATGAGTTCGTGCGCTTCGCTGAGCAATTCAGTGAAGTCAATCTGCACTTTGTGCAGTTCGTCCGGCCTGGAGTTGGTACGACTGATTTCCAGCATGGTATCCAACAGATTCTTCATTCTCGCGCATTCTTCGGCAACAGTAATGCAGACACTTTGAAAATCGGTATTAACGTCGCGACTGCTCAATGCCAGTTCAACATTACCGCTGATTCTGGTCAGCGGGGTGCGCAAGTCATGTGCCACATCATCGGTAACAATACGCAACTCCTCCATCAAGGCTTCGGTTCTGGCATTCATTTTATTAAAAGTTTCCATCAACTCTCGTATTTCTGCATCTTCGTCGCGAAGCTCAATCCGATGACTGTAATCGCCGGAATATATTTGTTGAGCAGCACTGGTCACTCTTCTGACCCCGGAGATAAAGTGGACGGCAACAAGCCAACCGATCACTCCGCCGCCGAACACAATAATCAGGCTGATAATTAAAAACAATTCGCGATATTGTCGGATTTTAAGCTCGAGTTCTGTGATATTTCGACCGATTTCAATAACCCGTCCATCCGGCAGCAAACGCCGCAAAAATCGAAATTCAGTTTGTCCTTTTCCCGGAAGCCCGGCCGCGCCATTTTTCCCTAAATCAGGATCGTGAGGATGCTCTGATTCGACCAAAACAGTTCCGTCAGGTTCAAGCAGACGTATAGATATATTATCACGACCATAAGAATAAACCATCAGGTTCAATTTGCGGCGCAGGTTATGAAGGTTTTGGCGAATATTTATCCGGCGATGATAAAGTGAATTATCCTGTTTTCTTCTCAATTCATAATAGTTTCCTTCCTGATAGCAGAATGCCGTCGGTGATATTGCCGATTGGTCATCGAAAATATCGTTAACCGGACTCCTCCGGTAAATAAATAAAACTTGAGCATCAGGAAAATGACTATTAATCAAACTCATATCAGTCTCTGAAAGCTGTTCTGGCGGCAGAATTTCTCCAATCTGCTCCGCCCGAATCCCTAAAAAATAGACTCTTTCAAGATCAGTTGCCTGCTGACTAGTCAGAGCATCGCCGGAAGTAGTGAGATTTTGTTTAATAATAAAAATCAGCAGCAGAAACACTGCGGAGCATGAAATAAAAAAGAGCAGCATATAACTTACTGCTACTTTAACTTTTAAACTGGTTCTGAATCCAAATTTATTTTTCCATGACATAGCCGACACCGCGAATGGTCTGAATCAACTCCCGCCCGAAAGACTTATCCACCTTGTTGCGCAACTTGTATATTCGCGCTTCCACAATATTTGTTTGAGGGTCAAAATTATATTCCCAGACATGTTCCATAATCATGGTTTTGGTAACAACCCGGCCGGCATTGCGCATCAAGTATTCAAGCAACGCAAATTCACGCGGTTGTAAATCAATCCTGATCCCCGCACGGGTGACTTTGCGGCTGACCAGATCCATTTTAAGATCGGCTACGGTCAGCGTAGCGGGTTCGGACGACATCGAGGTCCTTCGGAGTTGGGCTTGTATGTTGGCAAGCAGTTCGGTTACCGAAAAAGGTTTGACCAGATATACGTCACCGCCGGCATGAAGGCCGCGCACTTTATCATCAATCGAATTGCGGGCGCTGAGGATAATAACGGGCGCCGATATTCCGGCATGACGAATTCCTTCAAGCACCGTGAACCCGTCAACTAGCGGCAGCATCACATCAATAATCGCCAGATCAAAAGGTTCATTTTTGGCCATGTACAAACCGTTTTTACCATCACCGGCATGCGCGGTGGTGTATCCGGCTTCCGACAAGGCTTTCAAGATAAACGCGGCGGTTTTTTTATCGTCTTCAATCAATAGTATTTTCATAGTTCACGTACCTCAAAGCAATTCAAGCATCAGAAGCAATTAAAAACGAATTTAATAAATTTCAGCGACACGCGTTATGATAAGCTGCCAACGCATCTGGGAACGGGGACAACACTCTATCCAGAACGCCATGGCAGAAAGAGATACACATACCGTAATTGGTGATTGCTACGCCGCTGGATGCGGCCAGTTGTATGCGGGAAAGAATCGCCCGCCGATTGAACATACAGCCGCCACAATGTACCACCAAATCATATCCGGACAAATCTGCTGGATAATCAGTGCCGGCATAAACATCGACGGTCAAGTCTTCTCTGCCGGTAAAACGGCGCAATAAACGCGGGATTTTGACGCGCCCGATATCGTCCTCAGTAGCATGATGAGTACAAGCTTCGGCGATCAGCACCCTGCCCCCGTTTTTTTTCAATTTGCCGATGGCAGCGGCGCCGGCAGCCATCAGTTCCATATTACCTTTAAGGCGGGCAAATAAAATTGAAAAAGTCGTACAGACGATTTCAGGCGGTGTCTCGCGAACCATCAAATCGACTACTTGCGAATCACAGACCGTGAGCGCAGGGGCGTTTTTGAGATTTTTCAGGGCAGTTTGATATTCAGTTTCTTTAACCGTAATGACAATATTGCTATTGTCCAAACCGTCGCGCAACACTTGTACCTGCGGCAGAATAATCCGCCCTTTCGGCGCCTGCAGGTCAATCGGCACCAGCATAATTACCGTTTCACCGGGTTTAATCAGATCGCCAATTAACGGCGGCGGCTTCAAAAAATCATCAGGACAACATTGAATCAGCGCCTGCTTATATTCATTTAAGAACTGGTCCCGTAAATTATGGTCCGATGCCACAGTTTCAATCACCATCCCGGAACTTTCAGCGGCGACCATCGTCTTGAATTCAGGTGACGGCGCCTTCAGATCACATTTATTGATAATGATGATCAGCGGGACTTTACGCCGTTTGGCTTCATTGGCGATATATTGTTCAGCCTCATCCCATTGTCCGGCTTCGGTAACTAAAGTGAGGACATCCGCCTGGTCGAAAACGCCAAAAGTCTTTCCGAGACGGGCTGCGCCGAGTGCACTGGAATCGTTTAATCCGGCAGTATCGAGAAAAACCACCGGACCGATCGGCAGCAACTCCATAGGCTTGCTGACGACATCGGTAGTAGTTCCCGGAATCGGCGAGGTAATAGCGGTAGACTGACCGGAAATAAAATTCAGCAGACTTGATTTTCCGGCATTAGTTCTTCCGAAAATTCCGATATGCAAACGCAATGCTTTGGGCGCTGTTTGATTCATTTTTACCTCGGGAATCTAATTATCAAGTACAAATATATATTAAACTTAATAGCCGATGGCCTTTTTTACAGCTTCCAATGTCGGCTTTATCACTATCGGCTTATTCGCATAAGTTCCTTTGATACCCATTTTTCCCAGTGTATCCTGATGATAACCGATAACTGCATCAGGATCTTTGAGGACATTGCCCGTAAGAATCCCGACCACACTGGCTTCAGGATCAATAATTCCGGCATCGACCAGCTTTTTCGCGCCGGCAACGGAACAACATGAAGCGGGTTCGGCACCAATTCCGGCAGCATCAACCATCGCCTTGGCATCCATGATTTCCTGTTCAGTAACATCTTCAACCACGCCGTCGCACCATTTGAGTCCACGCAATGACTTTTCCCAAGAAACCGGGTTGCCGATTTTTATTGCGGTGGCAATTGTTTCAGGATCTTTTACCGCTTCAAACGGGGTATTGTTTTTCCACATTTTAGCAAGCGGCGCAGAACCAACCGCTTGTATTACTGCGATACGCGGAATTTTATTAATAATGCCAAGCTCATACAGTTCCTGGAGTCCTTTGCTTAATGCACTGTTATTGCCAAGATTTCCGCCGGGAATGACAAACCAGTCCGGAACCTGCCAGTTCAGCTGATGCAAGATTTCAAATCCGATTGCTTTCTGTCCTTCAATACGGAACGGATTAATCGAATTCAACAGATAAATATTGAGTTCAGAGCATACTTCCTGAACCAAGGTCATCGCGTCATCGAAATTCCCCGCAATTTGCAAAGTCTTACCTCCGAACGCCAACGCCTGCGCCAGTTTGCCGTAAGCAATTTTCCCTTCCGGAATAAATATTACCGACTTCATGCCGGATACCGCGGCATACGAAGCCATGCTCGCGCTGGTATTTCCTGTGCTGGCACAGGCGACGCACTGCGCGCCATAAATTTTAGCGGCCGTAGTACCGCAAGTCATACCGCGGTCTTTAAAGCTTCCGGTCGGATTTTCACCTTCATGCTTGAGCAGAAAATTCTTCAATCCGGCATATTTTCCGGCCAATCCTGACTCATAAAGACGGGTATTGCCTTCCTGGCGGGTAACAATTTGTTCATCAGGAACATCAATAATCAATTCTTTGTAGCGCCAGACTCCGGACGCCAACGCGCCACGTTTGAGTGCCCAACGTTCTTCCCAGCTTCTTTTGAGCTGTTCGCCATCCATTTTCTGCAAATCACGCTTAACATCAAGAATACCGCCGCAGGAACAATTATAACGGACTTCGCCAAGATCATATTGCCGCGCGCAGGAAACGCATTCAAGCCAGGTTTCAACTTTACATTTCATATTTTTCGCCATTTACCAACTTTGTATATTCAATAGTTCAGAACCTGACCGACAGAATCAGACTCAAAATTAAAAGGTTTAATTTACAGCCGTACCCCTGAAATTCAAGCTTTACCAGGATCCTGAGTTCCGCAAAAAACAGTAAAAGCGCAGAATCTTTCGGGCTGCGTCAGAGTCATGTTTTTAGCTCACACTGAATACCATAATTTTATAGATTATTTTTACGCACTCAATTCCAGTCAAAATAAAAATTGCTGAAAATTTGGTATCTTAAACTTCACGCGCGCATAATGCGCGCGCGAAGTTTAAATTATCTCTAAATAGTTATTCAGCGACGAATTTTTGCCCAGCAGTCCGACAAAGCTTCAGGTGAAACCCGCAACGAGTTTTTCAGTTCAGGGGCGAATTGCATGATTCTGAATTCCTGAAGCATCAACCAGAATTCATACAAATCAAAATCCCGCAGAAAGGATTTGCCATCTTCCAAAGCTTCATCAAGAGGATTCTGAAAATCGAGAACACTTTCCAACTTATCGAGGTCTTTTTGCGGTGAAGCCAGCAATCTTTCAGTGCGCAACTGCAAGGTGCGTAAATAACGTCCGGTATTCAGCCAGAACTGCGGTGTATTCATAATGCCGGGTTGAAAGAAAAATTGCAGTTCAAGTTCGATATCATCACACGAATCACGCCCGTTAGTTCCGACTTTCTGAAGCAGTGCGGTAATTCTTTCCGCCTGCGCAATAAATTCTTCCAGTGTCGCGATTTTCCGTTCTGCGAATGCGGCAAGCTGTTCACGCGCAATTTGGCAACGTTCGTCAAACAACGCGCTGTTCCGGATTTTCAGCTTTTCATTATCGGTAAGTGCCGCATGGATAACCGCATCGTAAAATTCGTCTGCGAAATTACTTTTGCGTCCGTAGTTATAAAGCTGCTTAAAACTTCTTCACTGTACAAAAATACGCAAACGCCGTCGCGCAACCTGCCGCAACGCCCCCGGCGCTGTTTGGCGCCGGCCTGTGAAACCTGTTCAATCTGCAACTCCTGAATCTGCGAACGCGCGTTCCAGCGGCTCATTCTGACCATCCCGGAATCAATAACATATTGAATTCGCGGAATCGTGATGGAAGTTTCAGCGACATTGGTTGACAAAATTATCCGGCGGTTGCGGCCAGGATTGAAAATATGCTGCTGCTCATCCAGACCAAGACGCCCGAAGAGCGGCAAAATGTCAGTATATGGAATCATACGCCCATTCAAAGCATCTGCAACATCGCGTATCTCCCGTTCACCCGGCAGGAAAACCAGGATATCACCATGGCGATCCAAATCGGAAACCCATTTCACCGCACGCCACACCTGCGCAGGTAATTCTTCATCATCCAGCACCGGCATAAAATGATCAACAATCGGATATCCCCTGCCCTCAACCTGAATAATCGGCGCATCATTAAAAAATTGAGAGAAAATTTCAGCATCGATCGTTGCAGAGCTGATTATCACCTTTAAATCCGAACGTTGTTCCAAAAGCTTTTTCAGATAGCCGAGAATAAAGTCAATATTCAAACTGCGCTCATGTGCCTCATCGATGATTATCGTGTCATATTGACGCAGATTACGGTCATGCCCGGTTTCTGCCAGCAAAATACCGTCGGTCATGAATTTGACCAGAGTCTCAGCCGATGTATGATCGTCAAAACGAACCTTGCAACCTACTTCAACGCCGTATTGGGCATTCATTTCCGAAGCCAACCGGCGCGCCATGGCGACCGCAGCCAGCCGGCGCGGTTGTGTACAGCCGATACGTCCGGTAATACCCCGCCCCGCATCCAGCAGGATTTTCGGCAATTGCGTGGTTTTCCCAGAACCGGTCATACCGCAGACGATCACTGCCTGATGATTTTTTACCGCATTCGCAATTTCCGCAACATAGCGGGTAATCGGCAATTCTGCCGGATATTCCCGCCGCAATCGATTGGCGATATTTTCGAATTTTTTGCGCAAATTATATTTCATCCCGAGTCCGTGAGAAATTCACTGCGGCGCAGATGCGAGACGACAAGACGCTACAATGGATTTCCCCGAAAGGTAAATTATCTTTGGTTTTTCTTTTTAACCCAATGGGTGAGTCGGCGAAATTACTTAATATATTATCAATAAGTGCGTCAATAACATTTACACTCCAATTTATCACGGATTCAGGTTCATGATTATTAATTTATAGAGTTGAATACAATACCACGCCAGCTCGAATTTTATACTCTTACCGGCTAAAAAATTCAATTTATGATGGTAGGATTGCGCAGGTTTTTATCAGGCCGGATACTCATTCTGCTTGACGATTACCATGAATAAGATATATTGCTGGTGGAAAATATGCTTAGTATACAGAATTTAAACCAATTAACCCAGATTGAATATGCTGACAACACTGCTGATCCGCCTTTTTGTAAAAAATCATTCTCAACCGATAAGACCTGACAGCAGGTTGTCTTATGGCATTTTGTGCGGTTATGTCGGAATACTGGTCAATATCGCTCTTTTCGTGATTAAAACTGCTATCGGACTGCTCTCCGGAAGTATTGCCATTGGCGCAGATGCGGTCAATAACCTTTCCGATGCCGGATCGGCATTAATCACGTTATGCGGATTTAAAATGTCTGCCAGACCGGCTGATCTGAAACATCCTTTTGGCCATGGCAGATTCGAGTATATCGCAGGTTTGATTGTTGCGGTCATCATTGTCGCAGTCGGAATTGATTTTCTCAAAGAATCAGTCAGCCGCATTTTCGAGCCGTCATCTATAAATGCCGATAAGCTCTTTTTATGGCTTTACGGGGGCACGTTGCTGGTCAAAACCTGGCTGTTCCGGTTTTACCGCGTAATCAGCCAAAAAATTTCTTCAACAACGATTGAAGCGGCGGCATTTGACAGCTTGAGCGACTTATGGATTGGTGCCGCGGTATTATTATCGGTTATTGCCGCCGGTTATACCAAATTCCCGGTCGATAGCTGCGCCGGTTCATTAGTTGCCATTATGGTAATCATCGGCGGAATCAAAGTGATGCGTGATACTATTGATCCTTTGCTCGGCGAATCACCAGATCAAACCATCGTCGAAGAACTTGAAAAACGCATTTCGGAATGTCCGGGAATATCCGGTGTGCATGATATTATAATCCATAACTATGGGCCCAACCAGTATTACGTCACCGCACACGCCGAACTCAACTGCAAGGATGACTTACAAACGGTTCATGACACCCTGGAAGCGGCTGAAAACGCAATTGCCCTGGAAATGCCGGTTCGTTTGATGCTGCATTGTGATCCGCAACCGCAAAAAAAGTAAGTCAGGTAAAATCAATCTCAAATCAGTTGGCTGGAGTATAGACCCGACGGTGTCCGCTACTGGTACCGCCTTCTATTCTTGACTGATCCACTATCGAAACATTCCACCCAATAGATTTCGGTACATTCAGGACACCGTAACCGCTGACATTGATTGTTTTCATTGGAACTATTGCATTCGGCATATTTCTGAGCAGATCGGCATCAGCTTTTGAGTTAGGAATCATCCATGAAACCAATATTTTCCCCTCTTTGTCAGCTTCATAATGAATTTTTACCGTCGGCTTAATAACATTCAGCAGCTGACGCTGTTCCAGTGTCAAACGGGACCCAATATTATAACGGATAATATTCAGAAGTCTCTCTTGTTCGGCGTTGTCCAGTTCAGTAAATCCGGCTTTTTCGCTTTGACATCCGTACCACATTCCGCACAATAGCAAAACCACCAATACAATTTGAATTTTTTTCATTATTCTTCCTCAATATTTATTTTATTTCATAGACCGGTAGGTATATCTGCAAATTCAGTAACAAGATTAAATTTTTCATTCAACAATTCCGACAACATCAGAATTCCCGGCTTTTCGGAGCAATAATGCCCCAAAGCTATTACCGCCACTTGGTTTTCTCTGGCCTGATGCCAAAGCTCATGAGTCATTTCTCCGGTAATCAATACCTCAAGTCCGGAGTCAATAGCAGCATCAAGCCCGGCATGTCCGGCACCGCCGGAAATACACCCGACTCGCCGCACCATGCGTTGACCATCGCCATAAACAACTCCCGCACAAGCTAAGTTTTTTTCATAAATCGCACATAAAGCAGCCGCAGAACACGGTTCTGACAAAATTCCGCGCACCCCGATTTGAACTCCATCATAACAGCAAAACATCGCACATTCGTTCAAACCAATCATCTTGGCGAGTTGAGCGTTGTGTCCGATTACCGGATGAGCATCCAACGGCAAATGTGCAGCATAAAGCGAAATTTGATTCTGAAATAACAGAGCAAGGCGTCGCCCGACCCAACCGTCAAAACGGCGCGGTTCAGCGCCCCAGCTGATGCCGTGGTGAACTATCACGAGATCAGCTTTGGCTGCAACCGCAGCTTCAAATAATGCCAGTGAAGCATCAACGCCACACAAAACTTTATTGACCTCGGAACATGCTTCAACCTGCAAACCATTATTTGAAACGTCTCCCGCAAATTCAGGAAAGTTCAACAAATCATTGAGATAGGCGGTCAGTTCTGATATTTTAACCATTGTGTTTTGAATCTCCATTTATAAAACGCCAACTGATAACCTGCCAGCGCAATTCATGTCGGGCAAGCCCTGAAATATATGCTTTAACTTGTTCATCACTTTGGCATGAAGATAGATATTTAATTTCGCCGGCAGTTGCACGAAACAGCACCATCAGCGGTTTTGTCACCCCGATGCTCTTGAGTTTGGCGGCAGCGCGACTGATGTACTTGCGTTCAAAATGATTCCGAATCAAGAGAAATGCCGGATAAATCGAACTAAAAATCCAGAACGGCCAGATCGGGAAAAGCACTCTGCCGTAAACAGCGGTAAATATTTGTGCCGACAGCAGTACCATTATCGGCACCAGAAAGAAAATTGCGTCGGCGCGGGTTCTGAAACATCCCCCCAGATAACGGCGGATCACTTTAGGCGATGTCTGATAGGCAAAATATTCCTCATAGGTGTCATCGTCGAACCGGCTTCGCACCGCGTGACACAATTCGTGAGCAATAAGTTCGTCACGGCGGTAAAGAAACCATTTCATTCTGGTGGCAAATGCGAACCGCACTAAAAAGACATTCAAATAATTTGAACTGTTGGAAAAAGAGCATCCGCCCCAAAGCAATCCGAGACTCTGCGAAAGAAAAAAACCGGGAACCCAGCGTACTTCAAAGCCATAAAGCAAACGGGTAATACTGGCAGCTTCATCAATAATCTCATCCGAAATAAGATTTTCAGCCAGCAGACGGAAATCTTTATCGAGTTCAAAATAACCAGTATCCTGCAGATCACTGATAACTTTTTCGCGAAATTTCAATAATCCTTCAACCCGTTTTGTATAAGCGGTAAAATCTTCGCCCGGAGCAACCGGAAAACCTATGGCGTCAAGTTCTGCTGAAACCGCGATGTTATCCGTATCAATTTTTTTGATTTCCGATGCCGCCGGCAGAATCATGACTTCCCTCGGTTTCAGTCTTCGAACTTCTTGAGTTCAGCTGTATCTATTTCGGTAGTTGCGTTATCACTGCGATCGCGCTGGCGTGAACCTTTGCATTTGATCTCATCGCGATTAAATACCACGTTTTTGCCGGACTCAAGCTGTAATGTTACTTTCTGGGTCAGCAGATTGCGGTCAATAACGCGTCCCCGCCCTTCTGCACATTCGCACAGTTCACCGCGGCGCGGCATACCTTTTTCAAATTCAAGATACCCATCATGCTCAAACTTCAGGCAGCATTTCAGCCGTCCGCACGCACCTGAGATGGTCGCCGGGGTCAATGACAGATCCTGTTCTTTTGCCATGCGTACATTGATAGAAGCAAATTCAGTTAAAAATCTTCGACAGCACAACTCCTGACCGCAGATGCCGAGTCCACCGCATAACGCAGTTTCGTCACGCACTCCGATCTGACGCAACTCAATCCGGGTATTGAGAATCTGCGCCAATTCCTTGACCAGCTCACGAAAATCAACTCGTTCCTCAGCCGTAAACTGAATCAGCACCAGTTTGCCGTCATAAGAATAATGCGCGTTCAAAAGATTCATCGGGATATTAAGCCGCTCAACCGATTTTTCGGCAGTCCGCAAGGCCGATTTTCCACGCATGATATTTTCGTTGGCAACCCCTTTATCGTGGACAGTAGCCTTGCGAATAATACGGGGAAGCGCTTTTAAATCACCATCATAAGAATTTCTGATTCTGATCACTTGACCGTAATCATGATAAAAATCTTTGCGGACTACGCACCAGTCATTGCATCTCAAAGAAAGCTCATCCGAACCCGCGGCAAGATAACGGTTTCCATTATCAAGCTGTATGAGATAAAATAATTCCATAAATTTTAATGCTTAAATTCACGCGCGCATTATGCGCGCGCGAATTTAAGGAGTATTCCTTTTATTAAAAATCAGACTCAGGTTCTTCGGCAGAAATAATATCGCGCAACGGTACCTTCTGTCCATGATCCTGAACCTTGTCAATCAATTTATTGACCTGAACTTCGATTTTGCCGATAGCATCATCAACCGCTTCCGACATATTAACCAATGATTCGGCCTTGGCATCGAAAATATGGTTTTTAAGTGCGACATTAATTTCAGCGAGATTGCGAATTTTCTCAACTTCCAGAACTACCCGTGCACTGGTCACTTTCAAGTTCTGATGGTCAAGCACTCCGCCCAACTTTTTTTCTATATGCCCCTTAAGTGCATCGCTAACGGTCAAATTTCTTCCACTGATAATAATTTTCATATTGTTCCTCCCATTTATGGTTTTATTGCGGTAAACCTCGGAAATATACTTTTCCGGAAAGTTCTTACCGCATATTTGTTATTACATAGTAAACTGCGGCCCGAGATAAACTTCTTTGGCCTTCTCATCATTGGCGAGAAAATTACTGGGACCTTCCAACAGAATCTTGCCCTGTGTCATAATATAAGCCCGGTCAACGACCGAAAGGGTCTCACGGACATTATGATCTGTAATCAAAATTCCCAAATTCTTTTCCTTCAGCCGGATAATAATCTGCTGAACATCATATACCGCCAGCGGATCAACGCCGCTGAACGGTTCATCCAGCAGAATAAAAGACGGATTGGTCACCATTGCCCGGGTAATTTCAAGACGTCTGCGCTCACCACCGCTCAAGGTCATTGCTTTCTGATCAGCCAGTCTGGTCAGATCAAGTTCATCCAACAACTCGCCGAGACGTTTTTTGCGTTCACTCCTGCTGATATCCAAAGTTTCCAGGATTGCCATGATATTCTGTTCAACCGTAAGTTTCCGGAAAATCGACGGTTCCTGGGCCAAATATCCCATACCCATGCGGGCGCGAATGTACATCGGCGCATGAGTAATGTCATGATCTCTGAACCAGATATTGCCGTCATCCGGCCGAATCAATCCCATTATCATATAAAAACTGGTCGTCTTCCCTGCCCCGTTCGGACCAAGTAAACCGACAATTTCCCCTTTGCTGACATGCATGGAAACTTCGTTGACTACCCGTCTCCCGTGATATGCCTTGACCAATTTTTCAGCTTTAACCAGATATTCCATAATGCTCCCGCTGGCTGTAAGATACTTTCTCTATAAACACTATCATCAAAAAATTCTTCTTCAAGCAGAAAAAATTTTCTTTTTCATCCATCAATCAACTTCTACGCCGCCTTCTTTGACCACACCCGAGCCGCCGCTCAACAGGCCTTTATTCGGCCAGTAATTGACATAGTCATGCTCACTGACCAGCCTGTTGCGAATCAGTTTTGTCCGGACCTCTGGAGTGCCGGTCAAAATCAGATGCGCTTTTGCTACCGTATAAACTCCACGATTTCCGGTGGCCGCAATTCGTTCGAGAGGCGCCACCCGAACCAACCGGACATCGCGATGAGCAATCACTTTCTCCAGTTCTTTACCATGACCGAGGCTGATCCGGTCAGCAACCAGGTCTTCTTCATCTTCGGGACGTCTGGGCGGCGGTTCATCATTGACATCCTTGAGGAAAAATTCCATAAATTCACATTGCAGACCGCAATCCTTATTGATCATTTTCACGTTGCCGTCAAGAAAGCCGTAATTCTTTTTGAATTCCATATCCGAGCGGTCAGCAAAGAGCTTGGTTTGTGAATTCAACATCGCGTCTTTGCCGGTACCAGCGGTTTGATCATTGCCGAAAAAGCGGACATTGCCGCTACTGGTTATTCTGACCAGCTCACTCTTGCCCAGCGCGGCAATACCGCGGTCTTCAGTTCGCTTCTCGGCGCCTGGCGGTTTAGGCTCAAAAAACAGCGTAACCAGGTCACACCATAATTTTCCTTTCACATCATCGATATAAACATCATCTTTACAAACCACTTTATTGACTTCTTTGTCTCCGCTGCCGGACACATCAAAAGAATCCAGCGAATCCATGCCGGATTTCGCCGTCGGGCTCGCTTTGGATGCCGCCGCCTTATTCGGGGCGGAATATTCTGCCAGAAAAATTGTCATTTCACGGCAGTCCAAATTCAATTTCCGATCACGGACTTTGGTTCGCCCGTTGAATAGCAATTCGCCTTTTCCGTAATCCAAATCAAAGTAATCGGCAGTCACCAAAGAGTTGCCGGCAACAGAATCTTTTCCACCTGCGGTGTCCTTCGAAATCATCTCCAGCCGTGAATTGTGTTCCACCACCATCCGCTGAGTCTGAGTCCAAACCGTAATCTTGTCGCCGCTGACATACTCGTTTCCGCGCTTGATCATCGGATTGTCATTTACCAGTATCAACACCCCTGCCGCGGTATCATAATCAAGTCGACCGGCAGTAGCGCGGACTTCAGGCTTGGTATCGCCGCTATCGTCCATCTCGCTTTTGCGGATCAGCACGACATTTTCGCTACAGATAATTTGGGATAAATCTTTGCCGCCGACACTTTTACTTTTACTGTCTGTCAATCCGGGAATGCTCATTTTGGGCTTTCCTGAAGCCTGCTCATTATCGGCAAAAAGCAACTGCATTTTTTGACAGGTCAAGTTTACCGACGGGTCATTCAACCGGACATTACCGATAAAAACACCGTTATTTTCGGCAAGGTTCATATCCATAAAATCAGCTTTGATCACTGTCGGCATTAATTGATTATTCGCTTTATCCTCACGATACATTATAACTTCACAAGCATCACGCCCCTGAAGCCGCATGTTATCGCGCCAAATGATAATTTCATCCGCGGCCAGCTGATCTTTGCCACGATAAATCACCGGTTCACCGCCGCTCAGGATCATCTGCGATTTTTTTACATCATAGACCATTTTCGCGGCTTTGGCATGCTGGGCCCCGTTCTTCAGGTCTTCTTCACTGAGTTTCCGGTTGACTTTGACATTGCCCAAACATATCGCGCGCGAAATCGCCCGCTTGCCGCCCAGTTTACCCGCAACCAGACCATCAGATTCGGTTTTGTCCGGCTTCGCTGCGTCAGGCTGTTCATCTTTCAAAAACAGTTCCAACCGGTCGCAGGTGATCGTAAACTGATTGTCATCTATTTTTACGTTTCCTTCAAGAATAATCAATTCTTTTTCAAAATCGATAAAAAGCGTATCACCATAAGCTTTCATTTGTCCGGACGATTTTTGGCCTTTTTCGACTTCAGCATTATCGCCGGTTCTGATCCGGATATGAACATCTTTCTTCACATCCACAGTTCGCTTATTGAAATCCGCATGAAACCCGATACCATTCAAATCCAGCATCGGTGAACGGAAAAACACTTTGTCAGTACCGTACGCGAGCTGCGCATCGCTATTTACTGTAACCTTCGGTGAGGAGATAATGCCGTCACTGTGCAAAAGCCCCGACCAGAACAGCAATATATCTTTCAAATCAGTGTCCAGCGGATACATCTCGAGTTTTTCGATGTATTTGATGCTGTCAACATCTACGCCGGGACGAATGAGATCAATTATCGGCTCAGCGGCATACATCAGATTTCCCTGACGCTCCATCTGGCTGCAATATATGAAAACCTGAAGACGCCCTTCGCGATAAACCGGCAAACGCACCTCAAAGGTTTTCAGGTTTTTCATGGTTTCCGAGCTGCTTTGCCCGCTCAATCCCGGCAATAATAATAAAAACAGCGATAGCAATAAAATTCTGAATATGATCAAAGCAGATACCTCTCCATTAGTTTATCCCATTTCCCCTGACGTTGCAGGAGCCAGTCCAATACTTCACGCACCGCGCCGCGCCCTCCGCAGCGTACAGTTCTGAAATCACAGTAGTTGTCCATATAGTCTAAAGCATCGGCCACGGTCACCCCGATTCCCGCCCCTTTCAGCAACGGAATATCGACAATGTCATCGCCAATACAAAGACATTCTTCACCGCGGAGATTATGTTCCTGCTGCAATTGCTCAAACGCGGCTTTCTTATCTTTCGCGCCCTCGTAAAAAAATGAAAGACCCAATTCTTCAGCACGTTTGCGGTTGGCAATACACTTACGCCCGGAGAGTACGCCGACCAATAGCCCGGCACGGAGCGCAAGTTTTATCCCGTGTCCATCCAGAACATTGAAAAATTTAATTTCATCAGCGGCGCTGTATCCCAGCCTGCCGTCAGTCATTACACCGTCGATATCCAGAACGATCGCCTTGATTTTGTCAATTCTATCTTGACTTATTGAGTTCATAAATCGCTTTGACTCCGGTTAGTACGGTTCTGGCTTCATCAAAATTCAATGAATTCGGTCCATCCGATAATGCCACTTCAGGATTAGGATGCACTTCGGTAAACAATACATCAATCCCAACCGCCGCCGCCGCTCTGGCCAGCGGATAGACAAATTGACGCTGACCGCCCGAAGCATTGCCCAGACCGCCCGGCAGTTGCACCGAATGTGTCGCGTCAAATACCACCGGAACCCCCAGCTCACGCATCACCGCCAGCGATCGCATATCCACTACCAAATTATGATACCCGAACGATGTACCGCGTTCAGTCAACATCACTTTGTTGTTTCCGGTCGAACGCACCTTTTCCACGGCACCTTTCATATCTTCCGGCGCCATAAACTGCCCCTTCTTGACGTTGATCACCTTGCCCGTTTTCCCTGCCGCTATCAGCAAATCAGTCTGACGACACAAAAATGCCGGAATTTGAAGAACATCCACCACCCTCGCAACAGCTTCAACTTCTATCGTTTCATGTACATCCGTCAAAACTGGAATCTGCAGAGAATTTTTAATTTCAGACAACATGCCCAGACCGTCTTTCATGCCCGGACCACGCACCGAACTGCCGCTTGAACGATTCGCCTTGTCAAAAGATGCTTTGAAAATATACTGAATATCCAGTTCCGCACATAATTCTTTCAAAAATACCGCCGTTTTTTGGCAGATTTCAAAACTTTCCGCCATGCAGGGTCCCCCAATCAAGGTCAACTTGCGACCAATGAAAACCTTATCCGCAATATTTATCTTATCCATATCTCCCCTCTGTAGCTCTTTAGAAAATTAAACCTCTTAAGATACTGCGAAAATACCCTTAAATCAATCAGCGAAACTTTCTTCCCGCTCAAAATTCATGCCTGACGGTCTCAACGACAAATCCCCAAACACCTCACACCCCAACATCGCCTTTCGGCTTAAATGGGTTTTCTAACGCGGCGATAACCTGCTATAAGAAGAAGAATGGCGGCTAGTCACAATCGCCTTTCGGCTTAAATGGGTTTTCTAACCTTCAGGGCGTTGCTGGATTGACGGCGAGGTTGACCTCGTCACAATCGCCTTTCGGCTTAAATGGGTTTTCTAACGTTCGAAGACGTAAAGGCAATCCAATCGTTGGAGACCAGTCACAATCGCCTTTCGGCTTAAATGGGTTTTCTAACTGCATCACGTCAACCAGCCTAGTAGCCGAACGGAAAGAGTCACAATCGCCTTTCGGCTTAAATGGGTTTTCTAACATTCACAAAAGAGGTGAACCATGTACAACAATTCCATTGTCACAATCGCCTTTCGGCTTAAATGGGTTTTCTAACTAAACGGTGTCAGAGTAGTTTCTCGCTGGGTCGAGTTGGTCACAATCGCCTTTCGACTTAAATGGGTTTTCTAACAAAGAATTCTGCACTTATTCGTCTTCACTTGTCAAGGGTCACAATCGCCTTTCGGCTTAAATGGGTTTTCTAACGATCTATCATTACTTATACACCTGGCGCCGATGGTGCTATTGGGTCACAATCGCCTTTCGGCTTAAATGGGTTTTCTAACTCACACCACACGCCGTTAATTACGTCGCCCCTTGTGGGGAGTCACAATCGCCTTTCGGCTTAAATGGGTTTTCTAACAAAAACAGCAAACAGGAGAACAGAAAATGAGCATGTTCGTCACAATCGCCTTTCGGCTTAAATGGGTTTTCTAACGCGCATCATTATCGTACTAAGCAAGGCGTTGACCTTCAGTCACAATCGCCTTTCGGCTTAAATGGGTTTTCTAACGAAATTAACTTCAACCAGTTTTGCAACGAGTTCGAAGAGTCACAATCGCCTTTCGGCTTAAATGGGTTTTCTAACGAAGAAATCAAAAAGTATTCTGATTTCTCGTCAAGTCTGGTCACAATCGCCTTTCGGCTTAAATGGGTTTTCTAACTCCGTATTAACGGAGTAATCCGGGAATTTTTTATCGTTTCGTCACAATCGCCTTTCGGCTTAAATGGGTTTTCTAACCCGTTCCGAGGGCGTTGCCCGGGTTTCGGCGAGTTCGTCACAATCGCCTTTCGGCTTAAATGGGTTTTCTAACTATGGGCAGTAAACTTTCAGTTACTCTTTTTTGTTGCCGTCACAATCGCCTTTCGGCTTAAATGGGTTTTCTAACCAAAAAAGTACTTTGGCACTTTAATGCAGTTGGACCCGGGTCACAATCGCCTTTCGGCTTAAATGGGTTTTCTAACAGGAAATAGAAAAATGAAAAAAGAAATAACATTTACAGGTCACAATCGCCTTTCGGCTTAAATGGGTTTTCTAACTCTCGAAGCGGTTCAATTAAGCCAGCAAAAAAACAGGAGGTCACAATCGCCTTTCGGCTTAAATGGGTTTTCTAACAGGAAAACGCCCAGACAATTGAAGACTTGCTCGCGGAAGTCACAATCGCCTTTCGGCTTAAATGGGTTTTCTAACCCAAATTATTTGCTCATCACTACAGAACCCGAAAGGGGAGTCACAATCGCCTTTCGGCTTAAATGGGTTTTCTAACAGCGGTGGTTATTATACTTTCATTATCAAGGTGTTGCAAACCTATTTCGGCATGGGAACAAATTTTTTTAATTCCGGACGGCAAAAACGGTTTAAAAAATTACGATTGTATAGCTTAAACAACCAATTGACAATGAGTTGCATATTTCGGCATGAGGTACGGTATTTTGGAGATTTTGCTCCCATGCCGAAAAATCTCATTTTCAGGATTACCAATTCACAAATATAAGTCTGAACTTCGCGCGCGCATAATGCGCGCGCAAAGTTTATAAACCAACTTACACCATATACAACGCTCATAAATCCTGACGAATTAAGGATGAGTCGCAGTACCTTTATTTCAGTTTCAAATAACATAAATGAGTACCTTGCCGGGACGGCAAACAATGCCGGCACTGTTGATGCAGCTGACGCAACCGGCGCAGATACGATAAGCGATGATCTTGTCTTCTTTCTCGTTGATGAGATCATGAAGTTGTTCCCAGAAAGCGACAAATTGACTGTCATCAAGATCGCACTCAAAGACGCTGTATTCGATGCGAATGCCGTAGTTTTCGCAGAGATTGGCGACTTTGCGCAGGCGACTGGAATCGGCGATATCGTATGCAACCAAACGCAGCATATTTTTGTAAACCTCCTTAGCCGGATCGAATGAAACGGTTTGCCCGATAAAATATACGGAATCAAGGCATGAAGCGTAAATTTGCGGGTCATGGCATGATGAAGAATTCGGCATCCTCATCGCCCTCCAGAATTTTTATCACAGCAAAGACTTGGCGCTCAATAATCTTGCGGAAATCGACATGCGGCTCCCCCGGAGAAAGCGTAAATTTGCGGGTCATGGCTTGTTCGTAGGCGTTAAAAAACGGTTTTTTGCCGTCGTCATTGAGATAGGTGCCGCCATCTTCGGAACAGAAACGAAAATGTTCAGCTCGCAGAATCTTATGATTGAGCAGATGCAGAGCGAGCATGTCGCAGAGCGGAGCACGCAAAGTTTCGAGCAGATCCAGTGCCAGCGCGGGTCGGCTGTGTTCAATGGTATGAAGGAAACCGATCCCGACATCCAGACCATGCGAGCGCAAAACAGCCTCAATTTCGCCGAGCACAATGGTATAGCTCCAGGAAAGAATGGAATTGGCGGCATTGAGCGGCGGCTGTCTGGAACGTTCGACAAAAGGGAGTTCCGGCGGGAAAAAGTCGGCCAAACGCCGGAAGTAGCAGGCGGCGGCTACGCCTTCAATGCCGCGGAGCGTGTCAAGAGAATCGGTGGAACGCCGCGCCTTAATACAGCAGTTGCGCAAAAACCCTGTTGCATCTTTCTGAACGATGGTCTCAGTTTCGCCGCGGGCGGCGGCAAGACGCTGGAGAACCCGGCGCGAATTGCGGATTTTCGCGTAAATGAGCCGGGTGGCGGCAAGATTGCGGGTCTGTTCATTGCTGAACAATTCATACTGACGGATACGCCGGGCAGCATTGGTCTGATTGCCGGAATCAATAGCACCAAGCCAACGGCCATGCGACGTAACAAAGACCACCGGTATCTGAAGGCGCATCAATTTGTGCAGCACCGGCAAGGTGACAATAGGACGACCGCAAATAATAACCCGTTCCAGATCGAAAAGCGGCACGTTGATCCGTTCAAGATTTTCGTTCCCGTTTTCCGAATGGCGAATCAGTTCAAGCCGTTCGGAATGAAGCCGAACGGAAACCGTGTCGCGTGTTATGGTCAATGTCGGCATGTCAGGTCATTTTCTCCAAAATTTATAAGTTTAAAGGCTCGTGCGGAATACGGTTTCGGCTTCGCCGACCAGCGTATTCCGCCGCTGGATCGCGTCCGGCGAGGCGCCGGTGCCGAATAATGTTAATAATTTTTTCTGGTCGGCTTGCCGACTGAAAAAATCCTTAACATGGTTGCCGCAAATATTGCTTTGCAATATTGATTTTATTGTAAAAAAAGCTAAATGTAAGGAGTATTTCGCATAAGTCATGTGCAAATTCTATATGTATAACTGAGCGTATTGTCATCTTGGGTCTTTTGGGTTCATTCTAACTTTTCATTGTATAACTTAATTAAAAAATCCCTGGAACTCTTATATGCTTTGGGAAGATTGTCTATCTGTGGTTTTGAATCACTCGAATCCACCGAAACCGCGCCGCCATGAGCAACCATATTCCGTGAATAGTCAAGGTTTTTTGCTTTATTACGAAAATTGCCATTAGCTTTTTTAAAACGGTCGTCAAGTTTTTCGGTAAGCTCATAATTGCCGTAATCGATCTCTTCAAAGAAGTCAAAGAGAAAAGCCTCATAGCTTAAGCGCAGAGTAATAATCGCCTGTCCGAAAAGATGCCTTTCTGCAAACATTTCCGCCAGTGCAAGAATATTCCGGCAGTGAAAAGGGGACGAAGATAGCTTGTCATGAAAAATCCACAATTCTTTATAAACTTTCTGAGACCACAATGGAGGATCCGATATGTTTTTGAAGTCAATTAGGGCGTTTTTCAACTGAGCCAGTGTTTCATTGATATGAACAAGGAAATTACCCTGAAGCTGTCGTCCCAGTCTGGATATTGCCTTGGCGCCGGAAGGCCAAAAGCCGTCAAGAAGAGCAACAAGAGGTTCCGGTTCGAATTTGTCAAAAAATATCGAGCATGCATTGGCTAGATCAAACCCTTTCCATACGGCATCGAGACAGCGTACCTTGCCGTTTTCTTCTCCGTAGATGATGTCAATGTGCGACAACGAGCTAGGAAAAGAATTTTTAAATTGCATGGAAGCCATAAGCAACATTGGCATCCACCGAAAAGAATGGGTTATATCCATGATAATATTGGAATCAGCCGAAGCGGCTTCAGTACAATAACGTTCCAGCAAATGCGTTGCGTTATCTTCATTCAACGCTTGGTCATGGGCAAGACATTTCACCGGTACTTTCCAGCGCGCGGAAAGTGCGGCTTCAAGTTCAGATAAAGTCTGAACACTGACCCCGCCACCAGGAGAACCCGACGTGCTTTCCTCTTCCAGTTTCAGCCATAACTCACCTTCATTGGTAGAGCAATCATCAATAAGAGTGCTCCACGACGAAGTATAGGTACCAATGACCAGCACATTATCAAACTGATACTTTCCGCTAGCGCAAAGCGCGCGTAGAAAACAAGAGCTGGATACCGTGATTGAGCCGAAATCATAGTCAACCTTCCTGTATGCGTCTGCTTCGATATCTTTGCGTCCGCGTCCGATAAAAGAAATAAGCGTAGTCATATATATAATTACTCCCAAGTCAGTTTAAGTACTTGCCAGCCGGAAATCATACTTTCCGGCACCTCCGCACCGACGGACGGACGGAAGTTGCCGCGATAATCCGACGAAACAATCCAGCATTCGCTGAATTCATACTCGCCCAGCATCGGCAACTTGTCCGGCGACAAACTCATCACCGGACGTTCTACTGCCGGAGCCAGATCAAGTTTGGTCGCGGCGGATGCCGCCGCCAAGGTGTTTTCATGTCCCCAGAACGAACAGATCCGTTTGCCCGCCGCCGCCGTCAGCAAAGCATCCAGCGACGCCGGTTCAATAATCAGTTTCCGCCGCGCCAGCGACAACGGAAAACTATTTCCGATGAGAATGGATGTGTTATTCAAAACTCACCTTGCTCCAGTTTTCATTATCAGGACGATCATATTTAACCAGTTTTACGGCTTTCGTAAGAATGTCCATTTGTTTAGCGAACAACAGCAAATGAAATTTTTCGTCAATTTCTATAACCTTCATTTTTATCGGAGACGATTTTCGTTTTGATCCGTAATCATCCTTTCTTTTTATGTCGCCAAAAATTTCAGGATGCCCGGCAACGGTATCAGAAGCGATAGTTCGCACTTTTTCCGGGTCATCGAATCCTTCATTCGACAAAAGAACACAATTCGTTGGAGATTTCGCCAAAAAATCCTTTTTCGATTTATAGTTCCAATCAGAATTCCAAACCGAACCGGCGGCACGATTGGCGCGTTGACCAAGGCAACCAAGTAACAGCCAGTTTTCGACATTTTTTTTAGCTTCGTACCACATCTGATCAGTGCACCCAACTAAACGGGACAAGACTAGTTCAAATGTTGCCCCTGCCTCAATTGCCGAAGGCTTATTTCCGCCTTTATGAGGCATCAAAAACGAATCTGATTTTTCGCTATTGACATTTGATATGGCAATTCCCACTTTGCCGGCATTGCCGCCTTTCCCGCCCCAGACGTTGTCCGGGTTTCCGCCGAGCAACCTTGTCCATTCACGAATCATTCCTCGAATTGATGTTCCTCTGATTTCAGGCTTACCATCACCAATTTTGCAAAAGCAGTCGGTCAGGATTTCGATATTATAAATCACACATTTTTCTTTCATGAGAGCCCCCTCTTCAGTTCTGCAGCGGACTCGGCTCCAAGTAGGTTGTTGATTTTTCGCCAAGTGTCTTTTGCCTTGCTTGACTTCGCCCATTTGTTGTCCTTTTTGCCGGTTGCGTGGAATGACTGCGTAATCAGTTCAATCAATTGCTGCTTTTCAGCATCGTTCAATTCCGAATCTTTAGCTTTAACGTAGTTTGCCGCATCCGCGAGAATTTTTCCGATATCCGTGACTCCGTCGAGCGCGGACAAACCGGATTGAATTTTCGACAGCCTTCGTGATTCCTCCTCTTCAAGTTGCCGTATTCTTTCCGCTTCCTG
>JAAYPP010000239.1 GCA_012519765.1 Lentisphaerota bacterium | reverse complement strand
TTTTTGGTGCTTATGTTGTTGTTCATCAACACATTACAATATATCGCCAACAGGAGGAGATTTCAAGAAAAAAACGAGTAAAAGTCGTTGATTATTAAGTGGTTAACGAATTTTGCAGAACACATTATAACAATAACAAATACGGTGAGGAAATGAAAAATTTTGATGTATGTGTAATTGGCGGCGGACCGGGAGGATATGTGGCGGCGATCAGAGCCGGACAGCGTGGACTGTCGACAGTATTGATTGAAAAACAACATCTTGGGGGAACCTGCCTTAACATTGGATGTATTCCGACCAAAACGTTGATTGCTGGCGCAGAAGTATACGAAAAAGCTCTTGATGCTGCAGAATTCGGGGTTGATATTACGGGAAAAATCGCCCCGAATTGGGCGAAGATGATAGGACGCAAAGAGGAAGTAATAGGAAAATTACGCGGCGGTATTGCTTCATTACTAAAGAGCGCAGGGGTTACCGTGCTTAACGGTACCGCAACTTTTCTCAGCCGGAAAGAAGTGATGGTGTTATCTGGGAAAGATGCCGGAGAAAAAATCAGGGCAAAAAATATTATAGTAGCGACCGGTTCTGAAGCATTGGTACCTGGTTTTATTCCGCGCAACCCTCGCGTGCTCACTTCTACTGAACTTCTTGAAATTAAAGAAATTCCCAAAACGCTGATGATATTGGGCGGTGGAGTAATCGGTTGTGAATTTGCATGTCTTTTTGCGGCGCTTGGAAGCAAGGTTACGGTTGTTGAAATGTTGCCGGCAATTCTGCCGCCAGTTGATCGCGAAGTTTCCAGAGTGCTTACCTCTAAAATGAAGGACGCGGGGATTACGGTAATGACTGGCGAGGCAATGTCCGACATAAAAGCCGGCAAAACCGGAGTTAGCGGGAAGGTTGGTGATGCAACGGTCAAGGCTGATTATTTACTGGTTTCAATTGGGCGGAAGGCCGTGACTTCTGAACTGAACCTGGGCGTTACTGGAGTAAAAACCAATGAGCGCGGATGGATTCCTGTTGATGAATATTGCCGTACCAATGTTCCGGGAATTTATGCTATCGGCGATATTGGCGGACGGATTTGGTTGGCACATTTGGCTTCAGCCATGGGGATCTGTGCGGTTGAAAATATTTGTGGAAATAGCAATGAATTCAGTTATGACCTGGTACCTGGATGTATTTTTACCAAACCGGAAATTGGGATGCTTGGGCTCACGGAAGAACAGTGTAAAGAACAGAATATTAATTATAAAGTTGGTAAATTTCCATTTGCCGCACTTGGAAAGGCTATGGCTATTAATGAAACTGACGGTTTCTGTAAAATTATTGCCGACGCTGAAACGGATCAGGTACTTGGCATCCATATCATCGGGCCACATGCTACCGATTTGATAGCTGAAGCTGGGCCGGCAATGCTGCTTGAAATTACCGCCCGTGAACTTGGACGGGCAATTCATGCACACCCCACATTGGGCGAAGCTATGATGGAAGCTGCTCATGCGGTTCATGGTGAAAGTGCGCATATCCCAACTCGCCGGAAAAAATAAGACGATTGGGTAAAACCTTCCATTAACAAATCCGCAGTGATATCTGCAAGTCGGTTATAGTAAACAGATTATTTTCGAGGTCACTACAAAAAAGATGGAGGTTTGAAAAATTCAGCAACAGAGAGATTTTGAGGTGGGAGATGGGCGCTGAATTGTTTTATGGGTTACTGTGGTGCTGAGAATTTGTGAACCCTCGTCCTGTAAAAAAATCTCTGCTTATGCTCAAACGCATAGTACTTTTGGTTCTGTTTAAGGTGCAGATGCCTTAAAAAAGACTTGAACCAAAATCTTGTCTGCAAAAAAACTTTTACCCTCAAAATGAGGTGCTCAACGGCACTTTTTTAATATAGTACCGCAAACGAGAAAAAACAAATGTCGCTTACAGATTTCTTACAAACACTAAAAACTGTTAATTGAAAAAGTAAACGCCTCATGAAAAACTGGAGTTGTGCATTCACTCTTACAAAAAGAGATATGTGCATTTAGTGTTACAAAACAAGAATAGTGCATTTGGTGTTACAAGTGAGATATTTA
>JAAYPP010000238.1 GCA_012519765.1 Lentisphaerota bacterium | reverse complement strand
AGCTTAACAATACGCGAGGAAGCGAATGAGAGAAGAATTTCTGCCTTTCACCAGACCTGATATCCGTGAATCGGATATTGAAGCTGTCGTAGCGGTTTTACGTTCTGGCTGGATTACCAACGGCCCGAAAAATGCTGAATTTGAAGATGAATTATGCCGGATAACCGGCAATAAATATGCTGTAGCTTTGAGTTCCGCCACTGCCGGAATGCATATCCTGATGAAAGTATTGGGAATTGGCCCCGGCGATGAAGTGATTACACCTTCATTGACCTGGGTATCTACTGTTAATATGATTGTATTGTCCGGCGCCACTCCGGTTTTTGCCGAAATTGACCGCGATACTCTGATGATTACGCCGGAATCGGTAAATAAGTGCATTACCCCAAAAACCAAGCTGATTATTCCGGTTCATTATGCGGGCGCGCCTTTTGATATTGACGGTATTCGGGCGGCGGCCGGAAATATTCCCGTGGTCGATGATGCCGCTCATGCGCTGGGAACTTTTTACAAGGGGCGGCATGTCTGTGCAGATGGAACCGGTATTTTTTCATTTCATGCAATTAAAAACGTGACTACAGCCGAAGGCGGCGCAGTGGTTACTGATGATGAGGAATTAGCCATGAAATTCCGTTCATGGAAGTTCCACGGTCTTGGTGTTGATGCTTTTGACCGCGCCAACCGCGGGAGAGCCCCTCAGGCTGAAGTTATTAGCCCGGGTTTTAAATATAATCTTACAGACATGCAGGCCGCACTTGGGCTTGGACAATTGAAAAGGCTTAAGGAAATCAATACCTATCGCGAAACTCTGGCTTTGCGTTACCGTGAACTTTTGAAGGATGTTTCGGGAATCGAACCGCTTCGTGATCCGGAAGGCTATGATTTGAAACACGCCTGGCATCTTTTCATAGTGCGAGTGGTTTCTGATAAAATCACCCGCAGTGAATTTATGGATAAACTTAAGTCCAGAAATATCGGCAGCGGGCTGCACTTTACGGCCGCGCATCTTCAGAAATTTTATCGTGAAGACATGGGATTTAAACGTGGTTCATTGCCGAATACAGAGTTTAATTCTGATCGCATTTGTTCGTTGCCGTTATTTTCCGGCATGACTTTTCAGGATCAGGATGATGTGATTATGGGCGTCAAAGACGTTTTAAAAGGCAATTGAGGGTTCTGATGACAAAAAAAGGTATGGACTCGGAAAAGTTACCTCAAATTATTTTCTGGGTTACCGCATTTTTCATGATGATTTTCGGTCTGGGTGGAAGTCCGCTTTGGGCATCTGAAGATCGCTGGGCAGAGATTGCCCGTCAAATGCTGACGACTGGCGACTGGTTTCATCCGGCAATTAACGGTGAAGTATATTTTGACAAGCCGTTGCTTTCATATTGGCCGATCGTCTTGCTGGCGAAAATTACCGGAATTCTTAATGAATTCATTATTCGGCTACCCAGCGCCGTTTCAGCTTTGATTGCGCTTTATGGCACGATGAAACTTGCCACGAAAATGTGGGGAAGGCAGGTTGGCATTGCCAGCGGCTGGCTTTTGCTATGCGGTTATGGTTTTATTTTTCAGGGGCGACTGGCGGCTGCCGATATGATGAATATGACGGCAGTGGTTCTGGCAGTATTATGTTTTTTTAATTCAAAGGACAAAGCTGGATTCTGGAGTTACCTGTTATTCTGGTTAATCTGTTTCTGCGGCGCTTTAACCAAAGGGTTGCCGGCATTAGTGCTACCTCCGATTCTGGTAGGAATTTATGTGCTACTCGATGGTACCTGGAAAAAACATCTTAAAATTTCGAATTCGGTCGCGCTTTTAATCGGATTGTTGATTTTTCTCTCGACATTTTTCATTTCCTCAGGCCTGCCTCTTCCAGAAGGGTTTCAAAGCAGTGATTCAGGGCTGACCGGACTGGAACCGGTTTGGCGCGAAAACGTGGTCAGGGTATTCAATCCATTTGACCATAATGACGAACCGTTATTTATCTATTTATTACATGTGCCGAGAATTATGGCGCCATGGTCGCTTCTGTTATTTGTCGCAGTGCTTGCAGTAGCGAGATGTTGGAAAAAACTTGACTTGAACACACGCTGGTTATTATTAGTTAATGCAGTAATTTTTCTGATGTTTTCCGCGTCAGGTTCCCGACGTTGGTACTATATTTTACCGATTGCACCATTTCTGGCGATATTGATAGCGGAATATATTGGCGGCGACAATCATTACCGCTGGCGCGATTGGTGGGCAATGGTCCATTGCCGGGTATTTACGGTTGTTTGCGGGTTGGCAGTCTTGATGATTCCGGTGATTCCTTTGGTGCTGAGTTTGGACTTTTTACCTGAAGATATAAAACATATTCCTGGAATTATTATCTGGATATTGCCGATGGCGGCAGTTCCGGCATTTGCAATATTGACGATATGGCGGGAGAAATCATCGGTTTATACTGGTTTGCCGCGATTGTGGGCTGCACCGGTTTTGGCGGCGACCGTGATTTTTGTTGGCATATTTGCGGTTATATATCCTGAAGCCAGCAGTTTGCGCAGCGAAAAAGCTTTTGCGATAGAGTTGAAACATGGTTTGCGCGAGGTTGCTTACGAAAATATTGCTTTTTTTCCGAAAGTTCACCCGAAAGTGGTTTTTTATATGGATGCGGAAAAGCCGATAACGGTTTTGAATAATGTTGAAGAATTAAAGTTGTTCTCGGACTTTAGTAATGGCGAGAAATATCTGATTGCTGAAACCAGAAGCAGTACACTTGAAGATATTTTGTCGGTGATTCCAGATTTATCTGTTGAGCACGCGGAATATCAGGAGCGTCATGTGCCATTTGAGAAATCTGGTGCGAGAAAATTGAAATGTTGGAAATTAGTCAGAGGAGTGAAATGATAAAATGTTTGAAAAAGATTATTCGGTAAAAAAATTATCCGTCGTTGTACCGGTTTATAATGAGGAAGGGTGCCTTCAGGAATTGATCGACCGTTGTTTGAAATCACTGGATAAAACCGGAAAAGACTACGAATT
>JAAYPP010000041.1 GCA_012519765.1 Lentisphaerota bacterium | reverse complement strand
CGAAAAAACTTGTATTCAACCTGTCGATATGTTCTTTTTTTTGCGGTATATGCAAAAATCGGAATACCGAAAAAGAACAACCCGCCAAAAAAGTAGAAAGCTAGGACCGGCGGCAAACTTAACCCCAAAGATTTAATTGCCAGCAGGCTGAACCCACCAAAAAATCCAGCGCCCCAAACGGTCATAAATAACTAAAATGGTAAAACAGACAGGATGGTAACCCATCCAATAAAATGCGGACGAAGGATAAAAAGCGGTTTGCCGTCGTCCATTTCCTTGGTGCGACAGGTTTGGATTCCCGGCGTTTTCGCTCCGCAATTTGCGCAAAAATTAACATTATCCGCAACTTCTTTACCACATTTGCTACAAAACATCCTGAACCTCCCATTTGATATATTTCTGTTCTTCAATCCGCATCGGTATTCTGTACGCAAAAATCAGTTACGGCGAAAATTAAATAGCGTCATTGGATTTTCGCTCAGCGTTTGATTTTCATCTGCGGAAATAAAATCACATCGCGGATGGATTCCGCACCGGTCAGCAACATCGCCAGTCGGTCAATTCCGATTCCCAGTCCGCCAGCCGGCGGCATACCGTATTCGAGCGCCGTCAGGAAGTCCTCATCGATTTTATCCGCAACAGTTTCGCCGTCCTTCTTTTCGCGTTCAAACTGTTCCATAAAGCGTTCACGCTGAACAATTGGATCGTTGAGTTCGGAATATCCGGGGCAAAGTTCCTGGCCGTTGACTACCAGTTCATAAACATCTACTAACGCGGGATTGTCCGGGCAGGCTTTGGCGAGAGGCACCATTTCTTTCGGCAGCCGCATAACAAAAGTAGGCTGAATAAGTTTCCCTTCGATCAATTTGTCATAAATTTCGTTGGTAACTTCGAATTCGGCCATGTTTTCATGCACATCCAATCCCATAGCCTTGGCTTTTTTAACCCGTTCAGGAAAATTCAATTCAAACCAGTCCGAGCCTGCGGTTTCTTTGATCAGGTCCTGATAATCAACGCGTCGCCATGGGCGCTCCAAATTAATAGTTCCGCTGGCATGTTCGAATTGAAGTTTGCCGAACACAGTCTGCGCGACATAGGTAACCAGTTCTTCTATCAGTTCCATCATCGTGCGGCAATCGCCATAGGCCTGATAAATTTCCATGGAAGTGAATTCAGGATTATGCTTGCGGCTCATGCCTTCATTGCGGAAATTGCGGTTCATCTCATAGATCTTTTCAAATCCGCCGACCAGCAGTTTCTTGAGGTAGAGTTCAGGTGCGATACGCATAAACATCTGGCTGTTCAATGCCTCATAATATGTCTTAAATGGTTCGGCCGCAGCACCGCCGGGAATTGGTTGAATCATGGGAGTTTCGACTTCCATGAAACCTTTGGATTCCATAAAACGGCGGATTTCACGAATGATTTGGAAACGCTGCATCAAGACATTTTTGTTTTCATCACTCATGATCATATCAAGGTAGCGCTGACGGTAACGTTGTTCAATATTGGTCAGTCCATGAAACTTTTCCGGTAGCGGCCGTAGTGATTTGCTCAACAGCTCAAACTGATGGACTTTTACTGTTAGTTCGCCCATCTTAGTGACAAACAATTCGCCATTTACGCCGATGATATCGCCGATGTCAATGCGTTTGAAAAGTTTGAAGGCCTGTTCGTCAAGTACTTTTTTGTTGACAAAAAGCTGAATTTTGCCGGAACTGTCTTTCAAATCAGCAAAAATTGAACCGCCCATGTTGCGAATTCCAGTAAGACGACCGGCCAGAACAGCCGGTTGCGGTGTCGGGTCATCGGCTTTAAACGCGGCCCGTAATTCACTTATTTTAGTCGCGTCGTCAAATCTGCCGCCAAAGGGATTAATTCCTTCAGCTTTCAGTTCAGCGACTTTATTTACGCGTTGTTGAAAAATATCCTCACCGACGACAAGTTCTTCCACTGTGTTTTCGGTGTTTTCACATCCTGCTTCCATTCTGATTGCTCCCATATGTTATTAAGTTAAAATGCATAAAAAAAGTAATCTACCATGGCATTTTTATCTTGCAATTCGTAGTTTTGAAAGTAACGTAAAGTTTTTGGTTTTCAATCATAATAAAACTAACCAAGGATCGAACAGAAAAATGAAAGT
>JAAYPP010000040.1 GCA_012519765.1 Lentisphaerota bacterium | reverse complement strand
GCCGACGCATAAAACACCATATCTGTCGAAAAAGGAAGTGATTCCATGAAAGATTCCTGGCAGTTATGGCTTGACGATGTACGCAGTCCTGCCATGAACATGGCTATTGATGAACAATTACTCAAAGAAGCACAGCATTCCGTCAAACCGGTATTGAGAATTTACGGTTGGGATCGTCCGGCAGTATCCATCGGCTTCGTCCAAGCATACGCGGCGGCTCCTCAAAAAGGATACAGCATTGTCAGAAGGCCAACCGGCGGCGGTGTAGTTTTTCATGATCAAGATTTAACTTATACGGTTGTGATCCCATTGGAACACCGGATATGCAAACTTGACCGCGTTGAAAGTTATCGCGAAATTCATAATGCGGTCCAATCAGCATTCAGCAGACTCGGCTTGAACACTGATCTCACTTCCGACGAGATACCCAAGCATGTCGACCGTGCGTTTATGCAGTGCTTTACCACGCCGACCCGTTATGATGTAGTCGGAGACGGGAAAAAATTTGCGGGTTCCGCGCAACGCCGTACCCGTGAAGGTATTTTACATCAAGGTAGCATTGACTTGAAAGCGGCGCACGGCGACCGTAAAATGCTGGTTCAATACTTGATCGAAGCATTCCAAACCGAACTAAAAATTGAATTTGAAAAATTTGAGTGCAATCCGGATTTTCTTGCCACAGTCAGTGTATTGGCAAAAAATAAATACGAAACCGAATCATGGAATATGCACCGGCAATACAGCCGGGTGTGAACGTTCAAAATCTTGATTCACTGACTCGCAGATTATTTTTCTGCGGCTGTGCGGTTTGATTTCATTACCTGATGATGAATCAACAGATAAGCGGCGGCGAACAAAACCAGTCCCGGCAAAATCCAAATATAATGCTCTTTGATCATTGCCGCACCATTATGAACCATATCAACGTAAGTCATTTCCCCACTCAAATGTCCAAAATACCAGCCGATTAGTATCAGGATCAGACACCAGATGCCGGCGCCCAAACCGGTAAAAAAACCGAATCTCTTCACATCCATATTACTTAGTCCCGCCGGAATCGAAATCAACTGCCGGATCGCCGGTATCAGACGACAGATAAAAGTTACCAGTTCGCCGTATTGGCGAAAAATTTCTTCTGCCCGGTTCAAGTTCTTTTCAGGAAGAAAAAACCAGCGACCATATTTGTGTAAAAATGGACGTCCCAACCACTTGGCAAGATAGTAATTAATATAAGCTCCGGTCAGAGAACCGGCCAAGCCGACCAGCAAAGCAATCAACAAGTCCAACCACGGAATTCCGAAAGTCAGCTCACAGCGATATGCCATAAAGCCAGCCGGAATCATCACAACCTCACTCGGAAAGGGAATAAAAGAACTTTCAACGGTCATAAAAAAGAAAATCAGAAAAAAGCCCCAAAGCTTGGCGTATGGCACCAACGTTTGAATCTGCTCAGCAATAAAATCGGTCATAATTTTGAATTCCTTTAAGCTTTGATAACGGTCGCATTATGCACCGTCTTTAATATTTCATAAAATCAACCTAGCAGATCGTCTCCGCCGGCATCACCGCTGAACTGCGATTTAGTCGCCGAACCCGGCCGCGTCTTAAATTAACCAGATATAATATCTTCTGCAACGATATTTTCAACATTACTTGCCACGAAACACGACAAAATTATGATATTTTAATTTGAAAATTGAAGTATTAGTGCGCAATTTTTTTGTTTTATGCTATTTTAAGCAGTTTGTAATACTTCATATAAAATATACAGGAAACTAACATCAATGAGTAAATTCAGAACCCATAACTGTGGCGAGCTCCGCAAAAACGATACTGACAAAAAGGTAAAACTGGCTGGATGGATTCATAGTGTCCGCGATCATGGCGGCGTAATTTTTATTGACTTGCGCGACCATTTTGGCATTACACAGATTGTAATCAACCCGGAAATGGCATTTTACCAGGAATTGGAACGCTGGCGAGTAGAATCGGTAATCGCATTCGGCGGTACCATAGTCGAACGCAGTACAGAAAACATCAATCCCAAACTGGCTACCGGCGAAATTGAATTGATCGCTGAAAACATGGAAATTCTGGGTGAAGCAGAAGTGATCCCGTTTCAGGTAGCCAAAGATGATATGGCTCCGGAAGCAATGCGTTTGAAATATCGTTTCCTCGATCTCCGTCGCGAAAAACTCCAAAAAAACATCATTCTCCGCAGCGAAGTTATTGCGTCAATTCGCAAATACATGTGGGGAAATAATTTCCATGAATTTCAAACCCCGATCCTGACCGCCAGTTCTCCGGAAGGCGCACGAGACTACCTGGTGCCGAGCCGGCTCCATCCAGGTAAATTCTATGCGTTGCCCCAGGCACCTCAGCAATTCAAACAGTTGTTGATGGTTTCCGGTTTTGACCGTTATTTTCAGATCGCGCCATGCTTCCGCGACGAAGACGCGCGTGCTGACCGTTCGCCCGGCGAATTTTACCAACTCGACATTGAAATGAGCTTTGTTGAACAGGAAGAAATCTTTGAACTGGTCGAAGGCCTGATGCATCAGATCTTTACAAAATATTCAGACAAAAATGTTGACTCGGTGCCGTTTCCACGCATCCCATATCGGGAATCCATGCGGCGTTTCGGTTCCGACAAGCCGGATTTACGCAATCCGTTGGAAATGATCGACGTAACCGAAGTCTTCAAAGGTTGCGGATTCAAAGCGTTCGCTGAAGTCGCTGATAAAGGCGGAGTAGTGCGGGCAATCCGGGTTCCGCAGGTTGCCGATAAATCCAGAAAATTCTTTGATGACATGATCAAATTTGCACAGGATCACGGTGCAAAAGGTATGGCTTACATCATTTGGACCGGCGGCGAAGAAAAAAGCCCGATTGTCAAGTTCCTGGATCGCAGTCTCATTGACCGGCTCAAAGATGCCGCCCAAATCCAGGACGGCGACGCCATGTTCTTTCTGGCCGACAAAGTAACCCTGGTTGAAAGTGTTGGCGGCGCAGTTATCCCGGAACTGGGCAGACAGCTTGAACTGATTGATAAAAACGCGTTTAAATTTTGTTGGATTGTCGATTATCCAATGTTTGAAACTGACGAAGAAACCGGTGCTATCGGGTTCAGCCACAATCCGTTCTCCATGCCTCAAGGAGGAATGGCGGCGCTTACCACTAAAAATCCGCTGGAAGTATTAGCTTATCAATACGATATCGTCTGCAACGGCATCGAATTATCCAGTGGGGCAATAAGAAATCACCGCCCGGATATTATGTATAAAGCTTTTGAAATAGCCGGCTATGACCGGAGCGTTGTCGACGGTAAATTCGGCGGCATGATCAATGCCTTCAAACACGGAGCCCCGCCCCACGGCGGTATCGCCCCCGGAGTTGACCGTATCGTCATGCTGCTCGCCGATGAACCCAATATCCGCGAAGTGATTGCATTCCCATTCAATCAGCAGGCTCAAGATTTAATGATGAACGCGCCCGCCGAAGTTACCCCTAAGCAACTTCGCGAGCTTCACATAAAAGTCGTGGTACCGGAGAAAAATCCAAAGGCGATCACCGCCGAAAAAAACGAGGCCTGATTATGAAATTGTCCAAAAGTATCTTGACGCTGTTCTTATGCGGAACTGCAATCCTGCTTTGCGCGCAGTCATTGGAAAGTTATATCCCGGCTGATGCCACTACGGTAGCTTCGTTCAAATTGCGGGATATATACAATCTTCCAGCATTTAAAAGCGAAGACAAGAAAATCCAGCAGTACCGTTCACAGCTTGACAAATTCAATTTTACCGGTGATGAGTTGCCGCAACAGGTCGTCATGATACATGGTCGAAAATATAAAAATCCGGTGTTTTTAGCTCCGACCACTATCGCACCGTCAAAAATAAAAGATAAGCTCAATCAAATAGTCAAAGAATATCCGGAAATCAGCTATAGTAAAATTTCAAACAAAGGCTTTGATGGCTATAAAATAACCGCGCCAAAACAAAAATCCGGGATTGACAGTATATATATTTACTATCTCTCTGACAAAGTTATCGCGCTGATTACCGATGAATCAGTTTCACCGGGCGAACTTAAAGCCGGATCCGCACCGGCTAATCCCTTGATTAATGCGGTTAAAAATAGCAGCTCCAAGGAACTGTTTCGCATAGTCAATTCCGGATTCATTCCTGATGTTCTCGAACAAAATGCGCAGGGATTTGAACAACTTATGGTTTCAGTCAGCAAAACGAACGAGATCGGGGATTCTTTCCTCGGTTATGCTGAGATTGAATTTGACCAAGCTGAAAAAGCCGGTCAGGCCACGATGACATTCCAGATGTTATTCAATATGATGGCGCTCAGCCAACTTCAGAACAATACTGATTTAAGCAGTGATATTGCCAATGCTGTCGTTTTTCAAACCAAAGGGAAAAAAACCGTCATCAACGTCAATCTGACGGCCGCATTAATCGAAAAGTTAAAAAAAATGAGTTTAAGAAAAAGGCCAAAGCCGCCAGTGACGAAAAATTGACTCTCGCAAATTAATGTTTAGGCGACTGAACTATTTAATAATCAAATACATACGTATTTTTACAGTTTATACTGTTTTTTAGTTTCAATTGATTATGCATATCCGTTGTTTTCTGAACAATGGAAAAAGGGGTTCGTTTATGGAAAACATGCGTGAACGGATTACGATCAGGGACAACAACCAGTTTGAAATAAAATATACTTATCCGTTACAACCTGAAGAAAAAAACACCAGATACTTTGTGGAAATGTTTTTATTCATTCCGCAAAGTCTGAATATCAATCATAAGACTTACGGTAAAAGCAATTTTTATCGGGATTCTACAAATTATATTCGGTTCAAAACTCCAGATTTTACTTTACCGGAAATAATCGATGGCGACTCAAGTCCGATTCAGAAAACCCGCATGGCGGTAAAAGAGTTGATAACTTCGCCCGACTCCAGAGAAGCTCAGGAAAATTATAATTATCATCTTAAAATGTTTTCTTCGATTCTGAAAAGCGCTTTGCGCGACGAGGAAGAACGCCTGGAAAAAATTATTGACTGTAACGAACTGAACCAGAGTGTCGACGTAATGGTGAATACGTTGTCGCGGATTATTCTTGAGTTTCGAAAACTGCATAACTTTGACTCTTTCCTGTCACTTGAAGACCGTTGGAAAACGCTTTTCGCTCTGTCTGATGAGTATATCAGTATCATTTCTGAATTTCATTTATTCAAAGTTATGGAGTTGCTCAGCAAGAAAGCAGAAACGGAAAAATATGCTGAATCATCTACCAAATTACGCAATCTGATAAATTCTGAATGCTCGCACCGTTTTTCATCAGGGTACCCGTCCATTGTCCGTGATAATTCGGATAATGAAACTTTTTTATACCGCGCAAGAACCCTGAAAAAAGTGATGGGCAGCATCCTTTTCCTGCATACCCAAAACTACCACGACGGCAAACTGGCGGAACAGTTCATGCTTTCGCTTGCGGCGGGGTTGGCCATGGCCGTGGCGATGTTAATTATTTTGCTCGGACAGAAAATTTTTGGTAATATCGCATTGTGCCTGGGACTCGGTACCGTAATTTCATATATGATTAAAGACCGTACAAAAGAGTCTTCACGCATTTGGCTCAGCAACTGGGTAAAAAAACATTTTTTCGATTATAAAACCCTGATCATGGACAATTTGAACCGCAAAATCGGCGAATGCCGCAGTTCAATCTCATTTCTTAAACAATCCGCGGTGCCGCCGGATATCATGAAAATCCGAAACCGTGATATCCTGGCGGAATTAGCTGGTGGAAGTTTGCGCGAAGAAGTAATTTATCTGCGCAAACAAATTAATCTGGTCAACGCCGAATGCAACAAAATCTGGACAGATTTCAGGGTCGAAGGACTAAACGATATTGTCCGCTTTAATTTGCGGGAAATTATGAACAAAATGGATAAGCCGGAACGTGAACTTTATTTTCTGGAAGGCGAAAAATGGGGACACACCGATTCCATCAGCGTTTACCATTTAAATGTGATTCTACGCTACGGCATGGCCGCAAAAAAAATTGAGACCCGCAAAATCAGGTTGATCGTGAACCGCAACGGTATCCGCCGTATTGTCGAAACTGATATTGGAAATATTACCTGATAATCGCCAGTGTTCTATTTTTCTGCTTGAAAAGAAAGTTTTTCACTTTAACTTTAATATTAAGTCTTCAACCAACAGGAGAATAAGCGACATGTTTAAACAACAAGATTTTTTGCGTGAACGTACTGGTTCAATCCGACAACTTGCATCCATTCGCCGGTCAATTCTTGATGATGGCAAAGGGCGCGGTATGCGGGTTTGGGATGTCAATAACGGCAGTGGTTTATCTTTTTCGGTCTATCCTGACCGCGGCATGGACATCGGCGAAGCCTGGTTTAAAGGTATTCCGCTGGCCTGGCTTTCCAAAAACGG
>JAAYPP010000237.1 GCA_012519765.1 Lentisphaerota bacterium | reverse complement strand
TTCTTTTTTTTGATGCCAACTTTTTTGTAAAAATTTTCAGAAAAGCCTAAGTCATTGAATATCAGCAGGAAAAAAAATTTGCCGCAAAAATACTACATATTGTGGTTTGATGGTTTGAGATTCCCATATTTTATGGTAGCTTAACAATTATTGGGTGTAAAACCAAGGGGTAAAATCTTTGGATTTGCCAATTTTTGAAAATTATGCGAATCGGATCAGGGGTATCAAAATGTCAGTTATCATGCAGGTAAAAAAAAGAGACGGAAGAATTGTTGATTTTGACTCTGAAAGAATTACTTTGGCTATTTCCAAAGCATTGAAAGCTTCTGGGGCCAGTAATGAAAAGGTGGCAAAAACGCTTTGCCTGGATGTTCTTAACGGACTTGAAGAAAAAGGTTTTGGCGGCGATAAGATTCCGGATATTGAAATCATCCAGGACTTAGTTGAAAATGCTTTCATTAAGCGCGGTTTGTCAAAAGCTGCGAAATTGTATATCCTTTATCGTGCTCAGCATGAAAAGCTTCGCGAAAATAAAAAATTAATGATGGATGTCCAGGAACTGGTTTCATCATATCTTGACCAAAACGACTGGCGGGTAAATGAAAATTCCAATTCCGGTTATTCATATGCGAGTCTGCTCAATCATGTCAGCGGTGCGGTCATTGCCCGCTATACGCTGTCAAATATGTATTCAGCCGAAATTGCTGAAGCGCATACTGAAGGTGACTTCCATCTTCATGATTTGTCCTGCGGTATTGTCGGATATTGTGCCGGCTGGAGTTTGCGTCAGCTTCTCACAGACGGCTTTCAAGGACGTGGCGGAAGGGCAAGTGCGGCTCCGGCGAAACATTTTGATACTGCTGCCGGACAAATTGTCAATTTTCTTTCAACGCTTCAGACCGAATGGGCAGGAGCTCAGGCTTTCAGTTCATTTGATACGTTGCTGGCTCCGTTTGTTCGTGCTGATAAACTCACCTACCAAAAGGTCAAGCAGATTATTCAACAGCTGGTGTTCGGACTGAATATTGCCAGTCGTTGGGGACAGACACCTTTTACCAACCTTACTTTTGACTGGACGGTACCTGAAGACCTGAAAGACAATCCGGTTATTATTGGCGGAAAGTTGATCGAAGGAACATGCTATGGCGACTATCAGCATGAAATGAATATGATAAACAGAGCGTTCCTTGAGGTAATGAGCAGTGGCGACCGTGATGGCAGAATTTTCACTTTCCCGATTCCAACTTATAATATCACCCGTGATTTTGACTGGGAATCTGAAAACGCCAAGATTTTGTTTGAAGTAACTGGAAAGTATGGCTTGCCATATTTTCAGAATTTTATCAATAGCGAACTCAATCCTGGTGATGTACGGAGTATGTGTTGCCGGCTTCAAATGGATATTCGTGAACTTCGCAACAAAACCGGTGGACTATTTGGCGCCGGGGAGCAAACCGGATCTATCGGGGTGGTTACGATCAACATGCCGCGTCTTGGCTATGTTTCCAAAGATAAAAAGGAATTTTTTGCGCGTCTCGACCGTTTAATGATTTTAGCGATGGAGTCTTTGGAGGTCAAACGTAAAGTTGTACAGCGACACTTGGAAAATGATCTTTTGCCGTATACCAAAACTTACCTCGGCTCCATGAAAAATCATTTCAGCACAATTGGATTAGTGGGCTTGAATGAATGCTGCCTAAATTTTCTGGGATGTTCGATTTGCGATAAAGAAGGTGCGGACTTTGCAATTGAAGTTCTTGATTATATGCGTAAGCGCATTTCCGACTTTCAGGAAGAATCCGGACATATTTATAATCTCGAAGCCACCCCGGCCGAGGGAACCAGTTTTCGGCTGGCCAAGATTGACCGCAAAAAATTTCTGGACATTATTTGTGCCGGCGATTCAAATCCTTATTATACCAATTCTTCGCAATTGCCGGTCGGTTATACAGATGACTTATTTGAAGCACTTGACCTTCAGGAACCTTTACAATGCAAGTATACCGGGGGAACCGTTTTTCATGCGTTTATAGGGGAACGTATTGAAGATCCACAGCAGGTGGCAGAGCTAGTAAAAAGAGTATGTTATCGTTCAAAGATTCCGTATTTTACTCTTACGCCGTCGTTCAGTATCTGTCCTGTTCACGGTTATTTACCAGGCGCTCACGGAGAGTGCCCTTTGGAAAAAGACGAATCTAATAAAGCATAAAGGCCGCTATGCAGAACCGGATGATGGTTTGGAGTTGACCTTTACAAGGGCCGGTGAGGTTGATTCGAAGCTTCAGAAAATTCTGTGATGCGGGTTAACAACAGTAACCTACTAAGGAGGAAAGGTAAATGGCTAAATGTGGAGAAAAGACCGAAGTTTACAGCAGGGTTTGCGGTTACTTCCGGCCGGTAACCAATTGGAACAAGGGAAAACGCGAGGAATTTAAGGACCGTAAGACTTATACGGCTTCCTGCGAGTGTTCTAAAAAGTAAACCTTTACCACAAAGACCGTCCCGCCTTAACCGGCGGGCGGTTTTTATTTTAATTTGAACAATCCGGACGGCTAATTCATCACTTGCCTCGGGGTTTATATGATAAAATATTTGGTGGCATGAGTTTGGATTTCATTTGAATTTTAAGTAGGTTTTAAAATGTTGATCAGAGGGTTTCAACCATTTTCATTGATTGATTATCCGGGAAAAATATCTTGCATAGTTTTTACCGGGAATTGTAATTTACGTTGTCCGTACTGCCATAATCCAAGTTTAGTTTTTGATCCGGAGAGTCAGCCGGAGTACCCGTTGCCTGAATTCTGGGACTTCCTGGCGCGTCGTCAAGGTCGGCTTGACGGGGTGGTGATTTCCGGAGGGGAACCGACGTTGCAACAGGGGCTAGCCCAGTTTATTGCACAGATCAAGGGAATGGGATTCATGGTAAAACTTGACACAAACGGAACTCATCCGAAAACCATTGAGGATATTCATCAATTATGTGGCATTGATTATCTGGCGATTGATTATAAAGCTCCTGCTGAAAAATATTCTTCAACAGTATTTTCCGCGCCTGGAATGTCTGCCATGGTTCAGGAGTCAATCAGTTATGCGGTCAAAAATGAAATTGCAATGGAGATTCGGACTACCGTTCATCGTTCACTTCTCAGTGCTGATGATATCAGACAAATGCGCGAGGAGTTGAATGAAATCGGTGCCGGATTATGGTATTTACAGCAATTTAACAATACTGCGCTTGATTTGCTTGACGAATCTTTGACGCGTCAGGAGACATATACTGATCATGAACTGGTTATGTTTGCTGAGCAGGTAGGCGGTCAAACCTTCGCTCGCGGACTGAATGGTACGTTGCTGAAGCATCGTTCAATTGTTCGCGGAGAATCTCAAAATCAACTGCAGACATAAGCTTAATATGTTTTGGCATGAGCAAAATATATGGCTTCCAGCTTGTTTTTATCTTGAAAAAATTAAAAATACTGTGTTAGAATATTTGATTTTTCGGAAACTTCCGATATTGTAAATGTCTTGTTTTATTTGCGAGTGTAGCTCAGTGGTAGAGCGTCACGTTGCCAACGTGAATGTCGTGGGTTCAACTCCCATCACTCGCTCCATTTTT
>JAAYPP010000236.1 GCA_012519765.1 Lentisphaerota bacterium | reverse complement strand
TGTAATGAAATGTGCATACTACGCAAACGCCGCAAATGGCATTACTGAAGCTGCGCGCATATTATTATGTAACCCAGGTAAAGATATCGTATATTCTTTGATGTCAAGCGCTTACGATATTTTCTAGCCCATCTTTCGCACTCAAAAGAAAATTTCCATTTTTTTTGAGTGCGAAAGATGGGTTAAGCATCCGCCTTATTGCGACCATGAACATAATCCATATTTAATCTGTTTTCGTCAAGTTCTCGAAATACCATCCTGCCGCTTCCTTGAGGCCGCGTTGGACATTGTATTGAGGATCATAGCCAAGAAGTTTGTGTGCTTTGTTAATATCAGCCAAGCTATGCGGGATATCGCCCGGACGGCTGGGACCGTATTGAGCTTCAATGTGGGATATTTCAGCGTCAAAATCCGCGAGATTTTCTCGCAAATATTCAAACAGCTGTTTCAAGGTGGTGCGTTCGCCGCAGGCCACATTATAAATAGTATTAACCGCTTCACTATCAACGGTCAGAAGTGCCAGTTGATTGGCCTGGATGACATTGTCGACATAGGTAAAATCTCTGGAAAAACTGCCATCGCCGTTAATAATCGGCGATTCGTGCCGGATCAGGCTCATGGCAAATTTCGGAATAACTGCAGCGTAAGCGCCGAACGGGTCCTGCCGCCTGCCGAATACGTTGAAATAGCGCAATCCGATAGTTTCAATATCATAAAGTTTACTGAAATTTTCTGCAAATAGTTCATTAACATACTTAGTGATGGCATATGGCGACAACGGTTTGCCGATGTTGTCTTCAACTTTTGGAAGTGTCTTACTGTCGCCGTAGGTCGAACTGGAAGCGGCATAGACAAAACGCTTGACTTTTGCTTCCTGTGCCGCATAAAGCATATTAACAAAACCTGAGATGTTCACTTCGGTTGAGGTCATGGGGTCTTTTATTGAGCGTGGTACTGACCCCAATGCCGCTTCATGAAGCACGTAGTCAATTCCGTCGACGGCCTGACGGCAGGTCGCCATATTGCGGATATCCCCTTCAATTAAGGTAAAATGCGGATTTTCCGCAAAGGGGGCTAGATTTTCTCTTTTGCCTGTCGCAAAGTTATCCAGCACTACTAACTCATTGTTTTGGGACAATAGTACTTCAACCAGATTAGAACCGATAAACCCGGCTCCGCCGGTTACGAGTATTCTTGAGTTTTCAATTTTTTTAATCATTTATAATCGTCCGTCAACTTGATTTCGTGGTAATATACCCTTGATGTCGAAAACTACTTTTTGAGAACGGTCAATCGATGAAAGATCGAGATTTGTATATTGCGAATGTGCCACCGCAATAATTATCGCATCGTAATGGTTAAAATCGGCCATATCAAGTCTGTTTTTGACTGAGTCAATATTGTATTCACGTCGTACTTCCGCAGCATCTGCCCATGGGTCATAGACATCAACCTGACAACCGAAATCTTTTAACCCGTCAATAATATCAATCGCGCGTGAATTACGGATATCCGGGCAATTTTCTTTGAAAGTGATGCCCAGTTGAAGGATTTTTGCTTCCAGAATATGGACTTTCTTTTTTATCAACAGCTTAATAACTTCACCGGCGACATATTTTCCCATGCCGTCATTGATGCGGCGTCCGGCCAGAATAACTTCCGGCAGGTAGCCCAGCGATTGGGCTTTATGCGTCAGGTAATACGGATCTACTCCGATGCAGTGCCCGCCCACCAGTCCGGGCTTGAATTTTAGAAAATTCCATTTCGTGCCCGCTGCTTCCAAAACTTCCGTTGTATCAATACCGATAAGATGAAAAATTTTCGCCAATTCGTTGATAAAAGCAATATTCAAATCACGTTGCGAATTTTCGATAACTTTCGCCGCCTCAGCCACTTTTATGCTGCTGGCTTTGTGGGTTCCGGCTTTAAGAATGCTGTTATAAAGGGTATCGACGACTTCAGCGGTTTTCGGAGTGGAACCGCTGGTGATTTTCAAAATTTTGGTCAGGCTATGTTCTTTATCACCGGGATTGATTCGTTCAGGACTGTAACCGCAGAAAAAATCCTTATTGAACTTCAATCCGCTGAATTTTTCCAGAATAGGAACACATTCTTCTTCGGTACAACCGGGATATACGGTACTTTCATAAATTACGATTGCTCCTTGTTTCATCATTTTGCCCACGGTTTCACTGGCTTTGTGAAGCGGGGTCAGATCAGGCTGTTTGTAACGGTCAATCGGCGTCGGTACTGTAACAATGAATATATCCCGGTCACGCAAATCTTCAGGATTGCCCGTGAATTTCAGGCATTTTGCTGCGTTCAGTTCTTCCGAAGAGGTTTCCAGGGTGTTGTCAACGCCGCGCCGTAGCGAGTCAAGGCGATCAGGTTTGACGTCAAAACCCTTAGTATCAAAGGTTTTTCCGAATTCAACCGCCAGCGGCAAGCCAACGTAGCCAAGACCGATGATGGCGATTTTTGCTTCTTTTTTCTGTATTTTTTCTAATAACATGGTTTATTGCTCTCGCAAGTTATGTTAAATCTGAATTTTTAAATTCTTCAATAGTTCTTTCGATTCCTTCGTCAAGCGTGATCAATGGTTCCCAGCCAAGGCGGCGGGCCTTGCTTGAATCCATAAGCTTGCGATACATTCCGTCCGGTTTGGAGGTGTCCCAACTGATCTTGCCTTTAAATCCGGCAGCTTTAGCGATCTTTTCTGCAAGATTTTTAATGGTGACATCACTGCCGTAACCGATATTGATTACTTCCGGCTTGTCATGGTTCTGCATAAAGAAATAGACTGCGTTGGCAACGTCATCAACATGCAGGAATTCGCGCAACGGATTGCCTGTTCCCCATACTACTTCTTGAGTTTTATTTTCGCGTGCAGCGACGGTAAAGCGGCGGATAAAGGCAGGAAATACGTGACTGTGTTCCGGGTCGTAATTGTCATTGGTGCCATAAAGGTTGCAAGGCATCAGGCTGATGGTATTGAACCCATATTGGCGAGAGAGGTAAAGGCAAAGTTTGTAACCGGCTATCTTGGCTAGGGCATACCCTTCATTGGTCGGTTCCAATGGACCGGTCAATAAATATTCCTCTTTTATCGGTTGGGGAGCCTGACACGGGTAGATGCAGCTTGAGCCCAGGAAACAAAACTTTTTTACCCCGTTCAGATAACTTTGCATAATGACATTATTTTGAATTTCGAGGTTTTCTAACAGAAATTCCGCCATGAAGGTTTGGTTTGCCATGATTCCGCCAACTTTGGCAGAAGCAAGAACGACGTATTCCGGTTTTTCAGATTCGAAAAAAGTTTTTACCGCGGCCTGATTGCGTAAATCAAGTTCGGTACGGTTGCGCAACAACAGGTTGGTAAAACCTTCCTGCTCAAATTTGCGAACACAGGCGCTACCGACCATGCCGCGGTGTCCGCATATGAAAATTTTAGAATTTTTGTTTATCATAAGTTATTGAGTTCAGATTACACGTCGATATGTTAGTCCTGAATCCGTGAGAAATTCAGTAATGTATCACGAGTTCAGGTTAAAATCCTGTTTCATAGTCAGGATTGTCCAAAAGACGCAAATCGCCTTCAATCATAATTTTTACCAGTTGGTCGAACTTTACTTCCGGTTCCCAGCCGAGTTTAGTTTTTGCCTTGGCCGGATTACCAAGCAGTTGCTCTACTTCGGCCGGCCGAAAATAGCGCGGGTCAATCCGGATAATGGTTTTTCCGGTCGAGCTGTCGATGCCGATTTCGTCAACATTGGTACCCAGCCATTCTATTTTGTGTCCGATACAAGAAAATGTTTTTTCGATGAACTCACGTACGGTATGCATTTCACCGGTCGCAACGACATAGTCATCAGGTTCTTCCTGTTGAAGCATCATCCACATCATTTTAACATAATCAGGAGCGTATCCCCAATCGCGGCGGGCGTCAATATTACCCATGTATAAGCAATCTTGCAAGCCACGATGAATGCGTGCTGCCGCCATGGTAATTTTGCGAGTAACAAAAGTTTCTCCGCGCCGTGGCGATTCATGATTAAAAAGAATACCGTTCGAAGCGTGAAGCCCATAAGCTTCCCGATAGTTTTTGACAATCCAGAATCCATATTGTTTGGCAACCGCATAGGGACTGCGCGGATAGAATGGCGTGGTTTCTGTTTGTGGTACCTCTTGAACCTTGCCATAAAGCTCAGAAGTTGAGGCTTGATAAAAACGCGCCTTGATCCCGGTTTCGCGAATGGCATCAAGCAGACGCAATACGCCAAGCGCATCGGCATCGGCGGAATACTCGGGTACTTCAAAAGAAACTTGAACGTGCGATTGAGCACCAAGGTTATAAATTTCGCAGGGCTGAACTTTTTCAATCAGGCGATTAAGATTACTGGAATCGGTAAGATCGCCATAATGAAGGAAAAGCCTGACTCCCTCAAGGTGAGGATCTTTGTACAGATGGTCAATCCTTTTTGTGTTAAAACTGCTGGCGCGCCGGATAATGCCATGTACCTCGTACCCCTTACTCAGCAGTAATTCAGCCAGATAAGAGCCGTCCTGACCGGTTATGCCGGTAATCAGTGCCTTTTTGTCCATATTCCTTTTACCTTGTTCTGAATCCGTGATAAATCTGTATGTCGTTATATTTAACAAATTGAATTATAATGGTTTAACCGTACATTTTCCAGCGAACCCGCAGGTTGGGTTGCAAAAATTTGCAATAATTAATCTGCTTTTGTTCATTATCCGAGCAACACGAAGTGATGCTTTTTAGGGGACGCCTAAAAAACATTTCCAACATAAAATCAAAAATTTATTTTATCGCTGTAAAAAAACAGCCACTAATTCCAGTGTCTATGCTGGAATTCGCGGCTGCTTGAAATGCAAAACCTGAGAACCGTTATAAATCACGTTGTAACAATCGGGAAACATCGCTGAATCATATGACAAACGAGAAAAATTAATGACGAAAGAAATTTCTGATTTGATGAAATTTACAAATTGATCTTCAAAGAACTCTGGTAAATAATTTCTTTTCAAGTTATTGCCCCTTGAATAAATCTACAAAACTCCAATTTTGATTACAAAGTGCAATATTATCATAATCATAATTTTTCAGTTTTTTTTGCCGTTCTAACCAATTTCGATCTTCTTGAAGCAAGCAAAACTCAACAATATTTGAAAACTTTTCAGTTTTATCAATCAGTAAACTCGACAAAATGGTGATTAACCACCATCAACCAAAAAAGTTTTATTCGGCAGGTTTACACGCTATCAGCTGAAATATCACGGTTGTCAAAAAGCATCAATGTTGTGGCTGAAATACAAACCGCCACTACTATAATTAAGCTACCACTAATTGGCGAAAGTGCAAACATAATTTCGCCCGAATACGGAAATATATGGCCAGCATATGACTACTTTCAACGCACATTATCGTTGAGAAATCCATGGCGGCACAGCTGCTTCGTTGGTGGTGATTTGCATTATGTCAATACGGCGTCGTCTTGCCATCCCGCATCTGCACCGCGCTGAATTTCTCTCGGATTCAGGATATGCTTTGTCCGGTCGGGAATTTCATATTTATCACGAATTCAAGATGATACGGTTTCTTGCAAAAGAGTTTTGGTCATT
>JAAYPP010000235.1 GCA_012519765.1 Lentisphaerota bacterium | reverse complement strand
TTAATATCGGTATTGTATTTTGAAAAAATCGATGAGAGTGCGCTGAAATCGCGAATATCAGAATTAACCGGATAAAAATTTCCGAATTCACTTTTTAATTCGTTTTCCACATGTCGGGTTGAGGCTTCCGCGCCGAAAAAATATTTACGCATATCATTGTCGATTCCGACGACGTTAAATTTTCTGGCGGCGAAAAAACGTACCGCTTCCGAACCGATCAGACCACTGGCCCCGGTAATGATTACTGTACTCATATTTAAACTTCCTGATGTTTCTTGATAACGTTTTGACGCTGTTGGTATTCGAAAAACATATTCTTCAAGGTAATTTATGCGCAGGTTATGGCTTTGCAATTGAATATATGGCACAGAACTGATTATATTTGCCGACTTCGCCAAAGCAGCCGATTGAATTTGAAGCGGAGATAACTATAGTAGTAACTTTGTAAATTATGTTAGTGGAGCGTTTTTTTATGAACAAGTGCGGATTTGACAATGAAAAGTATCTTGAAGAACAGTCAGCGGCTATTCTCAAACGTGCCGAACTTTTCGGCAATAAATTATACCTTGAATTCGGCGGTAAACTGGCATTTGATTATCATGCTGCCCGGGTCTTGCCGGGCTTTGATCCCAATGTCAAACTTAAACTTCTGCAACGGCTGAAAGACAATATTGACATTGTGATCTGCATTTACTCCGGTGATATCGAACGCAAAAAAGTTCGCGCTGACTTCGGCATCGCTTATGAAGTCGACACCATGAGAATTATCGACAATCTTCGCGATTGCGGTATTAACACCAAAGCAGTGGTTATCACTCGCTATGAAGATCAGCCCGCAGTCAAAGCTTTTATGAATAAATTAACCAGACGCGGCATAACCGTTTACGCACACCGCGCGATTCAGGGTTATCCGACTGATTTGGATACCATCATCAGTGATGAAGGATACGGCGCCAACGCCTACATCGAAAGCGACAAACCCATTGTCATTGTCACCGGGCCAGGCCCCAGTAGCGGCAAAATGGGAACCTGTCTCTCACAAGTTTATCACGAATACAAACGCGGTGTTTCTGCCGGATACGCGAAATTTGAAACATTTCCGGTATGGAATCTACCGCTGAAACATCCGGTAAATCTGGCTTATGAAGCTGCTACAGCCGATATCGGTGACGTCAACATGGTAGATCCATTCCATCTTGAGGCATACAACCGGACCGCAGTCAACTATAATCGTGATATTGAAATTTTCCCGGTAGTGCGCCGCATCTGCGCCAAAATTATGGGCAATGAACAGCTTTACAAATCTCCGACAGATATGGGGGTCAACCGGGTCGGATTTTCCATCACGGATAACGATATTGTCAAAGAGGCCTCCATTCAGGAAATTATCCGCAGATATTTTCGCTACCAGTGCGAATACAGCCTCGGTACGACTGATCAACAAACTGTTGATCGCGTAAAATTGATGCTAAACGAACTTGGAGCCACCGAAACCGACCGCAGTACCGTCCTGCCGGCACGACAGGCTGCCCAAGATGCGGCAGGAACTCCCGGTAAAGGATGTAACAATTTCTTTTGTGGAGCCGCGCTCGAATTGCCGGACGGTACTATCATCACCGGCAAAAACTCGCCTTTGCTCCATGCCGCTGCCGGTTGCGTTTTGAACGCCATCAAATGTTTAGCTCAATTACCCGACGAATTGCCTTTGATCTCGCCAAACGTTATTGATTCAGTCGCTGTTCTGAAAAAAGAATTCCTCAAAAGCAAAAGAGTGAGCCTTGATCTTGATGAAGCTTTGATCGCTCTAAGCGTCAGCGTTCCCGCCAATCCTGTCGCCAGGATGGCTATCAAACAGTTGTCAAAGCTTTCCAATTGCGAAATGCATCTGACTCATCTTCCAACTCCAGGTGATGAAGCGGGACTTCGTAAATTACGGGTTAATCTGACCAGCGATCCCAAATTCGCTACCCGCAATCTGTTCGTCGACTAATCTATTGCTGAACCGGACCAAAGCGATATTCATCAAGCCGCGCGATTTTCTCGGGCGGCTTGATCATCCGGATAAAACGCCATTTACCGGAACGAAAACGAAACACCAGTAGAACTCCTTCGATGAACGCAACTGAAGTCAGCCACAGCCAAACCAGTATCACAGATGCCTGAAACTGCCAGATTAAAAGCAACGTACCCGGAACCATCAACAGATATGCACTGCAGATACTGATCAGCATCACTGCGCGGGTATCCCCTGCCCCACGCAACGCGGCAGTATAAACAAACTTCATGGTGTCACAGAAATTGAACATAAACGCTATTGCCAGCAGCCAGCGCACCATCGTTATGACCGATTGAAACTGGTCACGTTCATGTTCAGGACCAAACATCTCCGCCAGCATTACCGGGAAAACCAGATAAACCACCCCGCCAAGAGTCATATATAACGCAGAAAGTCGCCACGAGCGATGCGCGACTGAACGCGCGATAGCATGCTTTGCCCTTCCTATGTATTGACCGGTCAGAATCGCTGTCGCCTCAGACAATCCAAGCAAAGGAATAAAAAACATGTTGTTAATCGACAACGCAATCACATGCGCTGCCAGCGCTAAGCTGCCCAGATGACCAATACTGAAAGTAACCAGCGTAAAAGCACCGACATCGAGGGCAATCTGAATTCCCGATGGCATTCCATAACGAATCAGCCTGACCACACAAGACCATACCGGATCACGTTGTGAACGCGTAGGATATTCATTTTGAGGTTGAAGCAGAAAGTAAACCACAATCGCTACCAGTGAGAACATCGCGCAAATAGAAGTTGCCAGTCCTGCGCCCATAATTTCAAGCGGTGGAAACAATCCCCAACCGAATATAAAAACATAATTTAACGGGATATTGAGCAGACAGCTGACAATATTAATGATTGCGACCGGAAGCGTCTTACCGCGACCGGAGAAAAAAGAAAAAAACGGTGCCGCCGCACAAGCACAGGCACCGCTGGGAATCAATGCCATATAATATTCATTTTCCAGTTCAATTAATTCAGCAGAATGGCCGCCCAGCTTAATCAGCCATTCCCCAAGTAACGGCAACCCAAAAACAATTATCAAAGATGATGCTGCCGCAAAATAAACGCCCGACCATACTGTTGATAAAACCGATTTCCGGTCCCCGGCGCCATGATACTGAGCCACAATCGCCGATGTAAATCCGGCAGTACATAGAAAAACACAAAACAGTGAAAAGTAAAGAATTCCCGCCGGTAAAGCGGCTGCCACAGCCACAGTCGACAGCGACGACAAAAACTTGCGGTCAATGAACTGCATAATGGTATTGCTGGCCCCCATAATAATCAGCGGCCAGGCCAACTTGCAAATTTCAAAATAACCGCCGCGACCGGTAAACTCCAGCGGACGGAGCAACAAACGTAAGAAACCCAACATAATCCCTCAAAAAAAATGATTTAATTCAGGCATAACCGATTTGAGCAATGCCGTCTTTTTTGAGGCTTGCCGGATAGAGTATAATCTTAAAAAAGCAGTTAAACACTACTTGAAATAAATATGTTCCAAGATATCTAAACAACGCTGAAAATTACTATTACTGAGCATGTCTAAAATGTCTTCAAACATCTGTAGCGTTCATCGCGCCATGACTGCATTATATTCCGAAAATACAGTAATAACCGAGACGATTAACAAAATCGCAACAGATCCACAGCGCAATGACTAAACTGTTTTTTAGGATAATACCTTGCGCACATAATGCGCGCAAGGGCATGGTACCACTAGAAACAAGATTCTATTTGCCTACTCCCAGCACCATCAGATCTGATACTTTCTTGGCAAAATTCAAAGGATCCTGAATCGGACTGCCTTCAGCCAAAAGCGCCTGATCACGTAACAGCACCGCATAATCTTTTAGCCTGGAATCACTATTGTCACGATCATACAATGCCTGTAATCCCGAAATCAGAGGATGGTCAGGATTAAGTTCAAGAATCCGTTTTGAAGGCTTCATTTCCTTATTCATAGCTTTGTAGAAACGTTCCATATGAGCACCCATGGCAAACTGGTCGCTGACCAGACAGCAGGCGCTTTCGGTCAGTCGCGGTGAAAAACGGACTTCGCTGATGCTTTCTTCCAGTTCTTTTTTTAGAAATTCCAACAGAGACTGATGCGCTTCCGCTGCTTCTTTCAGCTTTTTTTCGGTTACTTCTTTTTCAGACTTATCGAGTTCGATTTCACCTTTTGCCACCGATTTGAAAGGCTTACCGTCAAAATCAGTTACGCTTTGCATTATCCACTCATCGATCGGATCAGTCATCAATAAAACATCCCACCCTTTACTCCGGAAAAATTCCAATGCGGGCGAACTCTCTACTGCAGAACGGCTTTCGCCAGTAATAAAATAAATTTCTTTTTGGTTGGAAGGCATCGCCGCAACATATTCTTTCAATGAAATCAGAATTCCCGGTGCAGTGTTCAGCGATTCGTACATTACCAGTTCTTTCAGCTTATCCAGATTGGTATAATCAGTCTGAATTCCCTCTTTCATGGTTCTGCCGAATTCGCGGAAAAATTCCTGATATCTAGTCGGCTCCGTTTCCTGCATTTTTTTCAGCTCACCAAGAACTTTGCGCACAACATTTTTCTGAATTTTTGCGATAAGCGGATTCTCCTGCAGAATTTCGCGGGAAACATTCAGCGGCAAATCACTGGAATCAACTACCCCTTTCAAAAATCGCAAATAATCCGGAACCAATTCTTTACAGTCGTCAGTAATATAGACTCGCCGCACATATAGTTGCAGTCCTTTCTTCTGTAATTCAGGCATAAAAATGTTAGTTTCAGACTTCTCCGGAATATATATCAGTGCCCGGAATTCAGTTGTTCCTTCAGCAGTAAACTGAATCGTTTTCATGGGAGCACTGATCTGATGAGTGAGATGCGAAAAAAACGATTTGTGCTCGGATTCAGTAATCTCATCCGGATTTTTCAGCCAGATCGCCTTTTGGGAATTAAGCACTTTGTCTTCAACAGTAGTAGTTTTATCGTCATTGGTTTTTTCCACCGGAAACTCAATCGGATATGCAATGTAATCCGAATATTTTTTTACAATGTCCGCCACTTTCCACTGTTCAAGATAATTCAGCGCGTCTTCTTTCAATTTGATAACGATTTCAGTTCCGGGACTGTCTTTTTCAGCTTTTTCGATGCTGTAAGATGCTTTACCGTCAGACTCCCAGCAAACTGCCGGCTCATCAGTGCCAGCTTTCCGGGTAGTCAGTATCACCTTTTCCGCCACCATGAATGCGGAATAAAAACCAACGCCGAACTGACCGATCAATTCCGGCACGTTGCCGCCGCTTTGTTGGCGCTCTTCAAGAGCCTTCATAAACGCTTTGGTACCGGACTTGGCGATAGTTCCAATATTATCAATAACTTCAGCTTCAGTCATACCGATACCATTATCGGAAATCGTCAGCGTCTTGGCGTTTTTGTCGGCTACAATGCGAATTTTCCAGTCCAGCGCCAGCTCCGGTCTGGTCACCGCTTCAAATCGTGCCTTGTCAATAGCATCGGCGGCATTGGCAATCAATTCACGAAGAAAAATATCCTTGTTTGAATAAAGCGAATGAATCATCAGATCCAGCAGATGCTGCACTTCTGTCTTGAATTGTTTGGTTTTTCCTGGCATAATAGCAATTCTCCTGTTGTTAAAAAGATTTAATAGTTAATTGTTATATGACTTTGCTTTTGCAATATAAAACTGATAATATAGCATGCATAATAATTTATCCAACCATGTTTTTGTGCACAAATCAATGTAAATTCCTAAAATTTGTACCACCAAGGCAACCGGCTTTCGGGGATAAAACTGAGCATAAGCGTTGCGATATCCGATACCATATTTGAGCAAATATGACATTTCGCGCAGGAATGTCAAACCAATATAGTTGGAAGTAAAATCAGTCAGAAGAGACGACAGCGGCGTTTTTTATCCACTTATTCAAAAAACCACAAAGAACAATGAGTGGAAACCAAGAAAAAAGGTAAAAAGAAGAAAACTTGCAATAATTAGTTGTAAGTCCTTGATTATGAATGGTACCCGGGGCGGGACTCGAACCCGCACACCCTAACGGATAACAGATTTTAAGTCTGTTGCGTCTGCCATTCCGCCACCCGGGCAAATAAATGGTGTACCCGGGGGGATTTGAACCCACGACCTCTTGCTCCGGAGGCAAGCGCTCTATCCAGCTGAGCTACGGGTACGGATTTGAAAACAATTAATATATACTGCTTTCATTTTTTTAAAAGCTGTTTCTTGAATAAAAACTATGAATGTTAATTGAAAAAGTAAACGCCTCATGAAAAACTGGAGTTGTGCATTCACTCTTACAAAAAGAGATATGTGCATTTAGTGTTACAAAACAAGAATAGTGCATTTGGTGTTACAAGTGAGATATTT
>JAAYPP010000234.1 GCA_012519765.1 Lentisphaerota bacterium | reverse complement strand
TTAACTATATCTTTTTAAACCATCATCACAGAATATTATTCTACGGTTTCAGTCGCCTTCACGTCAGGGATTAAACTACGCCAGCCCAGCAATCCGGTTAAAACTTTCAAATGAGTTATCGGGTTCAATTTTCCTCTGATGTTGGAGCAGAACGCAAGCCAAGCAGAATTTGAATTCGCGGTATATAATTTTTTAAGGGATATGCTCGAAAACCACTCCCCATCTGGATATTTACATCCTTTTGGTTACTGAAAAATGCGTTCAAAATCCGCAAATCGTTATTCTCATATTTATTTCTCACTCTCACTCCTTCAACTTCGATTTCTATATAAACATCATCAGTTAAATTGTCTTCTGAGCAGACCTTGCAATAACAAGTTTCATCGAAACTCATAGGCAGTTTACTTTTCTTACTTACCTCATTAAGGTTTTTTCTCATAAACTCCAAATTGCATAATGTCCACATGGAATGGCGGTAAACACCTTTAGGACGAACATGAATAGTTTGTTCTTCACACACCGGACAATGATAGTTGATTTTTTCAGGAATTGGTGAAATCGGTTCGCTGACACCGGCTCTCAGCCTCTTCGGCGTGGGACTAGTTGACAGGTCATAGATTTTTGCATTCAAAAATGATTTCGTCGGCGGTTTGTCGCTGACTGGCACTACTCCAAGCATCAGCAGACCCAGCATTATGCTTACTTTCATTGTTTATCCTTTATTTTATTGATAGTTTAATATATTATTATAGCTAAAATAACCGGATAATGCTACTCATTAATGGAAATTTTCACAAAATTTGACTAAATTTTGATTATTGGATTGCGGATTATCGGATTGCGGCAGTGTTCGCATCGTAACTTAAGCTACTTTAACGGAATAAAATATGTATTAAAATTCGCGCGCGCATTATGCGCGCGCGAATTTTAAATCACAACTTAAGCGCTTGAATGCCGTCAGTTTTCATCCAGCCTTCGAATCGGTCAAGACGTACGCGTACCCAATCACGGCGCAATTCGATGATTTTTACTTTCATGCCCGCCGGAATGGTGCGCTCAATTTTTCCTGATGACTCCGAAGGCAATGAAAGCAGCGGTGTCGCGTCACGCATCACTACCGCAGTCTTCCCGGAGTATTTGCCTCCGAATTGGAAAGAGCATGCCGCTAACGCAAGAAAAAAAATAAAAAGCAACAAAAGCAGTGAAAAAACTTTCCGGTTGAATCCGAGACGCCGACGCAACGTTGCCAGCAACCATAAGCAACTCCAGGCTGCGGCAGCAACCAGCAACCATTGATCGGGGCGGAACATTTCAACAATATGGATAAGCAGATCATAAGGATTTCGGATCTGTCCGACTTCAGGTTGCATTAACTGGCGGCGCACAAAATTCAGATTTTCAATAATATCATTGTCGCGCGGCGCCAGCAGATGGGCTTTTTCATAGCAGACCAGCGAACCCGCCAGATCGCCGCTCTGACACAAAGCATTGCCGAGATTGTAAAGTATTGCCGGATTGGGACGCTGCGCATCAAGCCGTGAACGAAAATATTCCGCGGCGGCGTTAAAATCACCACGATCATAAGCGTTGAATGCGGCAGCTTCGGCATCTTCCATTTCGCCGCCATGCAAAGTTGCAAAAACCAAAACGCACCAGACAAATACTGTTTTCTTCAACAATCTCAAAATGCGTTTTTTCAGCTCATCATGATTAGGAACAACAGTACCGGGCATAAAACCGGCTTCGCCTGAATTTTTCAGACACTCGGCCAAGTCACGATTTTGAACCTTCTGAGCAAGCTCGGTAGCGGTAGTTCCGGGCGGCTGTCCCAAAAGATCATTCAGGTAGGGAACTACTTCATCCTGAACCAGTTTGTTAAACTGTTCCGGTTCGGCTTTTCTCAATTTGCGCAATATTTTCCGGCGACGACCCAACGCATTGCGGCGCCGCAGCAACGCCGGACGGCTGTTCATGCGTTCACGTCGCAACCATCGCGCTTCATTGACCAAAAAACAGAGCGGTCCAATCATCAGCAGAATCAACAGCCAAAGCAGATTATTAAAGTAGAGCGGAAGATTAACGCCGCCGTCGCTGATTTTTTTCAGATAAAGAATATTGGATGCAGGCTTATCGGCTGCGTCGCGCGCTCGCACGCTTTCCGATTGTTCGGCCGCACCTTCAATCCGCGGTTGACCAACGCCTGAATCTGCAACTCCTTCCTGAGCTTGGTCAATTGTGATTTTTCGCTCAAATTTGAATATCTGATATTTTTCCGAAACCAAATCGAAAACCGCGGTATTCAGCGCAATCGTCGCTTCTCCTGCGCGCAAAGGAATTACCGCGTATCGAATACTGGCACTTCCGGCATCACGTTTTATTTCCGGGGGATAAATTCGGAATCCCGGCAAATTCAGTTCTGGCGCTTGCAACACATCCGAAGAACCGTTCCCGCTGATCTTCAGTTCCAGTGTGAAAGGGTTACCGGCTCGAAACACTTGCTGATCGGTCGTATATTCCACTTTCCAGCTTCCAAGCAGTCCGAGAAAATATGCGCCAGACGGCGCTTCCGGCAACGCCTTTACCGTCAAGTCAGGAAAATCAAAACGTACCGAATGATCAACCTCTCTGGCACGTGAAAATATGCCATCAAAAAAATCGTCATCCCACATGCTTGTAGTGTTACGACGGCGTTTCTGAACCGGAATTCGCAGCCGCATTTTCGCTTCGACACTGCCAGCGATTTTCCCTGCGGCTAACGGAATTATCACGCTGCGAAAAACATGCACCGTATATCTGCGCCCGTCATGTACGGCGCGCCGTTGCTGAGGATAACCTGAAAACCGCGGATTCTCAGGATTTGCCGACTGAAAATCACGGAAAGATACCTGATTGAAATTTAATTCCGGCCAGAAAACCCGACTGTCCCGCAGTTTTTCATCAATCCACAATTCAACTTCCACCGGAACATCTTCACCGATATAAACGCTGCGATCACCGTTCAACCGCCTGCCGCGAACAAATGCCAGTTCATCCAGCGAGACCGCTGTTGCGTCCGCGCCATCGCCGGAACCGGAAACCTTGAGCTGTCCGGGCGGATAAACCTTAAGTGCCAGCGGGTTGCTTAGAACCGTTTTGCGACCTAGAACAACTTTCATGGCCGGAATCTCCAAGGTACCGGACTTCGTCGCAAT
>JAAYPP010000039.1 GCA_012519765.1 Lentisphaerota bacterium | reverse complement strand
ATTGGTATCGTTTTCTGATCTGAATCCCAAAGCTGTGGCTATCGCTTTAAAGGAATCATACGATTTTCCCGATGAAATGATTGACGATTTTCTTAATGTTGATTGACTGATTTCAGGTTTCGACAATTTCAAATTTGGTCACGTCAACCAGGCCGAAGTCGGTGATTTTCAGAAATGGGATCACCGGCAACGGCAAAAATGCCAGTTGCAGGAACGGTTCATCAAGCGGGCACCCGGTTTCTGCGGCTTTGTTTCTTATCATGCGCAACTGGTCTGCCACCTTTTCAAACGGCAAATCAGAAATTATTCCGGCAATAGGAAGCTCGAGCAAACCGATGATTTTGCCATTTTGGGCTACACACATGCCGCCGCCGACTTCAATCAACGCATTTACTGCTGTCGCCATGTCTTCTTCTGAGGTTCCGGTCACGCAGATATTGTGACTGTCATGACCTACACTGGATGCAATGGCACCGGATTTGATACCGAATCCTTTGACAAAGCCCCGACCGATATTTTCATTGACTCCGTGTCGGGCCAGAACCGCGACTTTCAGAATATCCTGTTCCGGCAGTCCATTTTTTTCGCTGCCGTCAAACGGGAGGTCAATTTTCAGATCATTGGTAATCAGTGAATTCGGAATTATTTCGATTACCCGGGTCGTTGCCGTTTTTGAAACGATACGAAAATCATTTGGCTTAACCTGGTTGCGGATTATCGATTTTCTTGAGAAATCCGCCGACGGTTCTGCTGCACGTTGCGCAAATGATTCATCGCTGATAATCTGCCCGTTTTTGATTACTTTTGCGACCTGACACCGGCGGTAATCTGATAACAGCACAATATCGGCGCGGTAGCCCGGAGCAATGATGCCGCGATCGTTCAGGGCGAACGCTTCCGCGCCAGAACGCGAAGCGGCACGATAGGCCAGAGCGGGTTCTACACCAAGCTCAATGGCAGTACGAATCAAATAATCGAGATGTCCTTCCGCGGCAATTTCCAGCGGATTCCGATCGTCAGTACAGAAAGCGGTGAATGCTACTGTATTATGATTGATAATTGTTGCCAGTTCATGCAAGTTTTTGGCGACACTGCCTTCCCGGATAAAAACCCGCATGCCTTTAGCAAGCTTATTGAATGCTTCTTCCTTGCTCGAGCATTCATGATCGTTTTTGATGCCGGCGGCAATATAAGCGTTTAATTCTTTGCCTGACAATAACGGACAATGACCGTCGATGTTTTGGGCGCTGAATGCTTCAAGCTTTTCCAGCACTTCAGGCAGACGCATCAGTACTCCCGGAAAATTCATAAATTCAGCCAGTCCGGAACATTGCGGTTGATTTTTCATGGTGAGCAGATCGCCGATATTGAGCTTGGCGCCGGAGGTTTCCATATGCGTGGCGGGCACACATGAACTTAGTTGGACCCGTAAATCCATCAGCATCTGGTTTGCACATTTAAAAAAGTATTTGAGTGCCTCAATTCCTTTGACATTACACATTTCATGAGGGTCGCAAACTGCGGTAGTGGTACCGCGAGGCAAAACGCAACGTTCAAATTCGTATGGCGTGATCATGGAGGATTCAATATGCAGATGAGCATCGACGAACCCCGGAACCGCGGTCATTCCGGCACCGTCAATTTCTACTTTGCCGCAATAATTTTCGCCGGTACCGACAATGAAATTGCCGCACAGCGCAATATCGCCATGAAGCATTTCGCCGGTGGTTACGGATAAAAAATCAACGTTTTTAATTACTAAATCAGCTGGCTCCTCGGCGAGTGCCTGGCTGATGCGGACTTTTAATTCATTGCGGCTGACCATATTTTAATTCCCGGTTAATCAAGGTTGATCTCTTCAAAAATTACTTCCGATTTTTTTTCGGTTTTTTCTATCAGTTCTGTCGCTTTTTCCGACGTTGTTGCAGTGGTTTCTTCAGTTTTTGATTGCATGCTTTGAATCTTATTTTCCGCATAGTCGGCGGCATTACCGATGCGCTCTTTCAGTGCACCGGTTTTTTCTTTGACACCTTCGAGCGTGTAACCTTTTTCTTCCAGTGCGGGACGCGCCAGAAACCAATAAATAACCCCGATTACCGCAGCCAGAAGAATGGTCCATCCGATAATTTGACCAAATACTGAAGCGCTTTTTTCTTCACTCATATATTTACTCCGTTTTACTTCGCTTAAATTCGCGAGCGCATAATGCGCGCATGAATTTTAAACTTAACCTTTTCGGCTGAATTTTTCAAGTGTACGCTGCACTGCCACATAAAAACCGGGAATCAGCAACGTCCCGAAAATAGCGGCAATCATCATTCCCCCAAAAATAGCGGTACCCAGCGAATTGCGGCTGGCCGCACCGGCACCGCTGGCGATTACCAGCGGGAAAGTTCCGAGAATGAATGAAATCGCGGTCATCAGCACAGCACGGAAACGAAGCTTGGCGGCGAAAATTGCCGCCTCAATAGTTGACATTCCAGCCTGTTCATGCTGAATCTTGGCGAATTCAACAATCAGAATTGCGGTTTTACAGGCTACCCCGAACAATAATATAAATCCAACTTGCGTATAAATGTTATTGTCGATGTTCAGCAGTTTGAGACTGAGCAGAGAGCCGAAAAAGGCAATCGGCACTGAAAGCAGTACTGCCATCGGAATCATCCAGCTTTCGTATTGCGCTACCAGAAACAGATAAATAAACAGCAACGCCAGCGCCATGATCATTCCTATCTGTCCTGCGGCGAGGCGTTCTTGGAACGACATATCAGTCCAGTCGTATTTCATGTTCGGCGGCAACAGTTCATCGGCCAGGTTTTCCATGGCGGTCATGGCCTGTCCTGTGCTGTAGCCGGGGGCAGGGCTGCCATTTATGGTGACCGCTGAATACATATTGTATCGGTTCAAATACTGTGGAACGAAACGTTCAGAAATATCGGCAATAGTTCCCAGTGGCACCATCTCACCATGAGTATTGGGTACATGCAGGTTGATCAGGCTTTCGACTCCGCCGCGATAACGGGAAAGAGCCTGAATTTCCACTTTGTACACTTTACCGAATTTATTGAAGTCATTGATGTAGCTATAGCCCATCAGTCCCTGGAGCGCGGAGTTGATATTCTTCAGCGATACTCCCATTTTTAACGCCTTTTCGCGGTTGATTTCGAGAAAAATCTGCGGGATATTGGCGCGAAATGTTGAAAATGCATTACTGATAGCAGGGGTTTTATTTGCTGCCGCCACTAATTTGTTGACTTCTTCCTGCATTTCATCCGGATGTGTTCCAGATTTGTCCTGCACGACAAACGAAAATCCTCCGGTCGAACCGATGCCGGGAATTGCCGGTGGTGCAAACGGCATGATAACTGCGTCCGGTATTCCGGATACGGCATGGTGAATTTTTTGCATGATCGCCGACTGCTTCAATTCTTTACTTTTTCTTTGTTCCCATGGCTTTAGTGAACAGATCACCATCGCGTTGTTGCTGGCGGCGGTTCCAGTCAAAATACTGAATCCGGTATTGGTGGCAATGCTTTCAATACCTTCAAAGTTTTTGATGGTCGCGATTACTTTGTCAACCACCGCTTGAGTGCGTGGGATCGCGGTGCCGTCAGGCAACTGGATATTGATAAAAAACGCTCCCATATCTTCGTCAGGAACGAATCCGGTAGGGAGTGTGCGGTAAATTTGTACGGTTAGACCAAGCAGTGCCGCATAACACAGCAAAACGACAAAAGCGCGTTTAACCAGTCTGGCAACGGTTGCTGAATACCAGACGGTAATCCGTTCGAAAAACGCGTCAAACCAACGGAATAAGAAAATTTTTTGTCGTTTTTGACCATGCTCGATGGGTTTCAAAATTAATGCACTGAGAGCGGGACTGAGAGTTAACGCATTGATTGAAGACAAGGTGACCGCGACTGAAATAGTGATGCCGAACTGTCGATACATTTCTCCGGTAATCCCGCTCAAAAAACAGACCGGCACAAACATGGCCAGCAATACTGCGGTCGTCGCAATAACCGGGCCGGTAACTTGTTCCATCGATTTTATGGCTGCTGTTTTCGGGTCAAGACCTTCCTCGGCCATGAGACGGTTGATGTTTTCGATAACGACAATCGCGTCGTCAACCACGATGCCGATGGCCAGAATCAAACCAAACAGTGTTATCAGATTGATGGAATAGCCGACTACAGCCATAAAGGCGAAAGTCCCGATCAGAGATACCGGAATCGCGACGGTCGGGATCAGTGTCGAACGCCAGTCCTGCAAAAACAGGAAAGTAACCAGAATAACCAGAATTACCGCGATAACCAGAGTTTCCCAAACTTCGGCAATTGATGCGTTTATGAATTTGGTGGTGTCATAATTAAACTCATACGCGAGATCTTCCGGGAAGTTTTTCGACAGTTCTTCAAGTTTTGCATAACAGGCCTCGGCAATTTTTAGACCGTTGGCATCGCTCAATTGATAAATTGCCATCAGCGCAGCCGCCTGTCCGTTGAATTGTCCGGTTGACGCATAGTTTTCCGCCCCCATTTCAACAGTGGCGACATCTTTGAGTTTAACCTGTTCGCCGTCGCCGGTACTGCGGATAATAATCTCCTTAAAATCCTCGACTGTACTTAAACGTCCTGTAGTCTGGATGGCGTAGCGGAACATCTGGCTTGGTTCAATTGGCGAATCTCCCAACGCTCCTGAAGATACTTGAACATTCTGCTCCTTAATGGCGCTGATAACTTCATTGACGGTCATATTTAAGCTGGCCAGCTGGTCCGGATTGATCCAGATGCGCATGGCGTAGTCTGCTCCACCCAGCAGGGCAACATCGCCGATTCCCGGAATGCGGCTGATTTCGTCTTTGATATTCAACGAGATATAGTTGTTAAGCCATAATGAATTACTGGGGTATGCACTTGACACAACCTTACCCCATATGTTGTGTTGATTTAATGTTTTCGTATGTTACCGGCTCCGTTTCTACCGCATATTGGAGTAGTCGATAGAACAATAAGCCCCGCGAGTT
>JAAYPP010000233.1 GCA_012519765.1 Lentisphaerota bacterium | reverse complement strand
CAACAACTACTGTTGTAAAACAGGCAATCCTGAAAATTGCAAAAGATGGAACCGAAAAAATATTTATCGGCCGTCCGTATACATTTACTATCACCGTAACAAACGTTGGCGATACCGATGCGACTAATGTACGAGTAGTTGATAGTATCCCTCAGGGCGCCAAATGCGTTTCACTTACCGAAGGAGGAGTAATTCAGGGAGACACTATTGTCTGGAATGTTGAAAAATTACAGCCCAAAGCAATAATCAACCTCAAAGCTTCATTCATATCCAATAATGCGGGTATGGCGGTGAATCGCGTTGCTGCCTCAGCTGCTTGTTCTCCGCAGGTTGAAGCAAGCGCAAAAACAGATGTTATCGGAATCCCTGCAATTCTGTTGGAAGTTGTTGATATTGAAGACCCGCTCGCGGTAGGCGGAGTAGAAACTTATGTTATCACGGCAACTAACCAGGGTTCTGCCCCGGCAACAAACGTTAAAATAATTTGTTCGCTGGAAGACTCACAGGAATATGTTTCCGGAGATGGCGCTTCTGCTGTAACAGCCAAAAATGGTACCATCGAATGCGCGCCATATCCTTCACTGCAACCTGGTGCTAAGGCAACATGGAATGTAAGGGTAAAAGCACTTAAGGCTGGCGACGTACGTTTCAAAACGGTAATGACATCCGATCAGTTGTCCAGACCGGTTGAAGAAACAGAAGCAACAACTCAATACTAAGTTTTATTTAACATCGTTCAAGATTTTTTGAACGAAGAATAAAACCCGAATCTGGCTATCTTCCGATAGCCAGATTTTTTTTATTTTTCGAATCCCCATAATGATAATTTCAAATGTCGTTTAAACACGCCTTCAGGCGTAATTCACTGCGACCAAGAACATGGTTCCCCAGTGACCATGCATGGATACCTACCGAATTTTGTCCAATATCTCCATGAAATCGGGGTGGTACATTTTCAATCGACCGAACCCGGTGCATTTTGAGCGACCGATGACACTCCTCGGAAAAATATTCAGAGGCGCAAACCTGATATTCAAAGTTCCGAAGGAAGTTTGAATTATGATTATCAAGGCAGGATGTTTGACCGCAAAGCTTATGCCGGAACATGCTTTAAACTTCACGCGCGCATTATGCGCGCGCGAAGTTTAATATCATATTTAGGACGAAATATACTGATGAATTTTGTGTGTGCGAGGACACGTCAAACAGTTTGGTACAGGTTAATCCTGAAAAAGCATTTGCATTGTAGGAATTTATAAACCTGAAAAAACAGTCGAATCATTGGACTGTTTTTTCAGATTCATGGATGTAAATCCGCGCAGACGTATTTAACGCAGTTTGCCGGCATGAACTTTCGAAGTTAATCGTTTGAAACCGGCAAAAAGCCTCAGCGGTTTTTCTTTTCAAACTCGATCATAAAATCGACCAATTTTTCGACTCCAGCCAATGGTATCGCGTTATATATACTGGCTCTTATCCCGCCGACTGAACGATGTCCTTTAAGACCGGTCATACCGGCAGCCGCTGCTTCTTTGACAAACTTAGCTTCAAGTTCTTCTGTCGGCATACGGAAAACAACATTCATCTTGGAACGTGAATCCGGCTGAACCGGCGAAGTATAAAAAGAACTCTGATTGAGAATTTCGTAAATTGCTTCAGATTTGGTATTGTTTATATCTTCAATAACTTTCAGCCCGCCCTGATTTTTGAGCCAGTCAGTAACCAGCGCCAGCATGTACACGGCAAAAGTCGGAGGGGTATTGAACATATTTTCTTTTTCAATATAATTTTTGTATCGCAACATGCTCGGAACCCATTTCGGCAACGCTTCGTCTTTGACCAAATCCTTGCGAATAATAACCAGCGCCATACCGCTGGGACCGAGGTTTTTCTGCAACCCTGCATAAATCAGCCCGAAATCATTGACATTGATGACCCGCGACATAATATCGCTGGACATATCGGAGATCATCGGAATATCCGAAACCGTCGGCGGAAATTCATGGTATTGAGTTCCGTAAATCGTATTGTTACTGGTTATATGCAAGAATTTTGCACCAGGCGTCGGCCGCCAATGACGAATATTCGGAATACGATCATATTTGGTGTCTTTGCTGCTGGCAATGACGTTTACCGTACCATAACGTGAAGCCTCTTTAATCGCTGATGAAGACCAGGTACCGGTGTCGGCATAGTCAGCTGAACCACCATTAAGCAAATTCATCGGCACCATACCGAACTGCATCCAGGCACCACCTGGGACAAAGCATATCGCATAGTCGTCGCTGATACTCATCAGTTCGCGAATATTGGCTTCCGCACGCTTGATGACATTTGTAAACAATGCTCCACGGTGAGAAATCTCCATCACGCCGCTGCCGCAATTCTGAAAATCGCAAAACTCCGCCTGCGCTGTTGCCATCACTTCATCCGGAATCATCGCCGGACCGGCACTGAAATTGTAAACTCTCATTGTTCAGCCTCATTAACTGGTTAATTAATATTT
>JAAYPP010000232.1 GCA_012519765.1 Lentisphaerota bacterium | reverse complement strand
GACAGGAGGTTAACACACAAAAATCAGGATTTTGGCGGGATTTTTAAGAAAAAGCCGCATTCGATGCGTCAAAACGGGTTTGACGTGCAAAAGAAAAAGTTATTAACAGGAAAAAGCCAATAGTTTTAAAATTGGCTCTTGCATAAAAAACATCGCCAAGTATATTGTAAAAGTGTATCCCAAATCATCAAAAAAGGAGTCCGGAAAAATGAGAAGTTTTACCACTTTCGATTTGCAGTATGCTCACAGATTCTACAAATTCAAAGGAGAGGCGCAGTATCTGCACGGCCACACTGGTGTATTGACGATTGAGGTCGAGGATTCCGTCAACCCCGGCGTCAACATGGTTTTTCCATGCAATGAAATTAAGAAGACGGCTTGGGCTGTGCTGAAGAACTTCGATCATGCTCTTATCCTGAGGGAAGACGATCCGCTGCTCTCGGCCGTCCTTGGTGTATATGAGACGCAGGGTATTAAAAATGGTGCGCCTACCAACACAATGAAAGGTGCCGCCTTCAAGACGGAACTGGCGACGGCGTATCCGGACTGTCGTTTGGTTGTCACGAAGGAAACTATGACGGTCGAAGGCATGATCAAAATCGTTTATGATTTGCTCAAGGACAAGCTCAACATTGCCAAGATCACTTTCACCAGCGGAGACAATGCAGCCTCACAGGAATACAAGCCATCCCTAACAATTGACCGCTGTCCGCAATGTGGTATCACCTTGGGTGAAAATGGCGTTTGCCCGAAGTGCGGATATAAGAAACACTAATTTCAAAAGATATATAAATACCGTGGCTGTCACTCATTTTCCAATGGGTGATAGCCTTTTTTGCGTGAAGGGAGGATATGTCGTAATAATTTGCCGTCCTACCTGCCGTAGTGCGTTGTTATAAGCACTGATCAATGACTTCAACCAGACCATGGAAATGCGCTAGCCATATGAATGGTTAACTTGGCTTGGCAAGTCCACTGCGCCAAATGATTATAGATGCTTTTAAAAATATTCAGCGCAATATCGACCTAAGCCGCCGCCTCAAAATCTTTGCTACGGAGAAAAATAGTTCATGTGCTCATTTCCCACTTCAACCTCCATTTCCGGTTAAATAGCGCAAGCTTTTCATGTTCTGCAAGATATCATTGCATAAAAATGACTTAAAAAAAAACATAGCTGATAGGTCTGAGATCTTTCCAAACGGAGAATTTGCCAGCGGAAGCGTCAGTCGGTTGCCCGCGGATGCGTTCATCCGGATTCCCCGTTCCCAAAAAAGGAGAATACTTTTGTTTTCGCAAACGCCTTGACAACAGGGTACTTTGCGCTTATAACAAAAAAAACCAACGCAAAACGTTGATGTTGAAGAACTAAAATGGTCGGGATGGTGAGATTTGAACTCACGGCCTTTTGACCCCCAGTCAAACGCGCTATCCAGGCTGCGCCACATCCCGAACTGAAGAGCCATTAAGATATACCTTGAGCGGAAAAAAACAAATTGCTATTTGGCGATTCGATGATTTTAATTCAGATTATGTCGGCTTACGGCGGATTGACAATGGCAAATTTAAGGTTATTCGTTCGAGGGCGGATTGGAAAAAACGGGTAATGATGGCAAATTACCATGTATATAATTTAACCTTTACCTGACCAGGGATAAAATAATGAACAAACATTTGACAATGCAAAGGCTTTGCGGCTCATATCAATATCAGCCTAGCTCACCTGCGGATTTACGCAAGATAATGAGTTATGACAATGCGTTGTGGGCCGCGCTCTCGGCACCAGTTCGGACATTGAACGGCGATCCGCGTTTTTTCAGTCACCTTAACGCTTCCAACAGCGGTTCGATATGCGTTGACGAAGTAAAAAATGCGTTCAGATGGCTTGATGAAGTTTTACGCTCTACCGATATTCTCGCCGAAGAAGAAGCCGTAATCAGACTGGACGAAATTAATCCTGAAACGGAAAAAGGTGCTCAGATACTGAAAGCGCTGAACACTCTGTTTCACGATGAATTAAAAAACCATGTCGTTACCCTGGATGAAACCCGTGCCGCAATGACCAGGCTGAAATCTGGCTTTCTCAAAGGTGACGGCATCATTACTGAGTCAGCAGTCGCCAATACGCCGGCAGCCGGATTATTTGCCGACATTACAGCCGTTTTCGGCGGCAACCCCAATAGTGCCGGAGTTAACGGCATTACCCAAAAAATTCTTGATGACTTTTTATCGGAAGCACAAAAATATTTAGAATGGGCCTCAAAAAACGACAGCTACGCAATGCTGATGCCGGGTGTGGACATGCCGTCGGCATATGCTGTATATCGGGTCATTGCACCGAAAATCGATCAGTATTTCTATTTTTGCCAATTACTCCAGCTTGATGCCGCTAACGCACTACGTTTTGAAGAAGATCCTGAAGCGTTGTCGCCGCTTGATCTTGGAGACAAATCCGCCATAATTAAAATGTTGCAAGAGGCACCGCTCGCTCAACCAAATGCCGATGGTATATTGCGAATTTCAAAGGAAATTAATCCGTATTACCGCGACGATATCTTTAAGCTGGCGGCGATATTTGAGCTTGATGAATTTCCCATCGACAAATGGCATGAAATCAAAACTAAATTCGCTCCTTATGAAGCCTATCTCGGAGAAAAGAGCGGTCTATCCATGGAAAAGCTTGGAACTGAAAAGCTGAAAAACATTATAGCAGACCATACCGCGATCGGATTATTGCGCCGTTTGTTTGCTGATGACAGCGAAATCATGGACAAGCTGAAACTTATTGATCTGGTTGAGCGTCTCATCCTGTACAAACAATATTATTTTAGATTTATCCAAAGCTACATTTCCTTTTTTGAACTGTTCAATCCGGAAAGGTTATCCATGATTCAGGCCGGTTCTCTGATTATGGATGGAAAACATTTTGATTTGTGTATCAGGATCGACAATATTGAAGCACACAAAAAAATTTCTGTTCAATCTAATTTGTTTATCATCTACATGAAAGCAACCCGCAAATCAGGCGATAATGTTCAGGAGCAGCTGATCGCCACAGCCATAACCGCCGGCAGCAATATGGTCTTTTACCGCGGTAAACCGGGGTTGCTGGAAGGCTGGGACGGCAATCTATGGGAAACCGTAATTATTGATATTCTCCACGGGCCGATCTGTTTTTGGCAAAGTCTTACTTTACCTTTTTTAAAGATGGGAAACATGATTTCGCAAAAACTGGAAAAACTGGCATCCGCCGAAGCTATCAGCAATGAGTTGACCAGTTCCCTGCAATCTGTGGGCAAGCCAGCGACCGCCAAGCAGGGCACCATGAATAATTCGATGCTGATACTGGCAGGCGGTGTCGGGTTTGCCGCAATTTTCAGCGGAATCACCTATGTTTTCAAACAGCTCAGTAATATGCCGGGACTGCATCTTACATACTACATAATGCTGATTTTCATCTGTATTATGGCGCCGCTGATTATTTATTCGCTGACCAAACTTTATAAACGCAATCTCGGCATGTTTTTAGAAGCCGCCGGCTGGGCAGTCAATCTGCGCATGAAGCTTGACAGTATCGGGGGACGGTTCTTTTCATATTATCCGGCATACCCGCCTAAATCACGCTTTATAAGAATTGATACTGCATCGGTAAGATTAAAGAAGAATTCACGGATCAGCAAAGGTGAATGGCTGATGAGTATCATTGCAATTATTCTAATCATTACCGCATTGCTGGGCGGCGCCTATCTTTATTTCTACAAAATTTTACCAGCTTCAGCGCAAACTGCCGAAGTCATCGAGACTCGGTCACTGCAGAACCAACAACAACTGCCAAAGGAGAACAAAAAATGAGCGGTTTTTATTTCGGTATCGGACGTAAATGCCTCAACCCAGAAATTCCAATTACACTGGCCGGTTATTTCAGTGTCAGAATGTGGGAGAAAGTTCTTGACGACATTGAAGTACGCGCGCTTGCGCTGAAAAGTGAAGGTAAATTTGCGTTTATCATCCAGTTTGACCTGATTACGGTTTCGACAGAACTTTACGAAGCAACCATCAAAGCATTCGCCAACGCGGGAATCAACGAAGTAACAAGTTCAAACCTGATAATGACGGCAACTCATTCTCATACCGCGCCGGAAGTACGTAACCCCAAGACCGGCTCTAATCCAAACTACGTCAATTTCGCCGCCGCCAAAGCAGCGGATGCTTTGCGTGACGCACTGTCCGACATGCAGAGCGGCGGTAGCCTGGAATATGGCATTACCGCGGAACATCGTTTTATGTTCAATCGCCGTTATTGGATGAAAAGCGGTCAGGTGGTAACTAATCCGGGTAAAATGAATCCGGATATTCTGACTTCGGAAGGTGACATTGACCCGGAAATTCCAATCATCGCGATCCGGCAAAACGGAAAAATCAAGGTTTTACTGGCAAACATCGTCAATCATACCGATACCATCGGCGGCAATGACGTATCCGGCGACTGGGCAGGTTTTACCATCCGCACTATGCAAAAAGAACTGGGAGCCGGCAGCATGGTTCTGCCATTAATCGGTTGCGCTGGCAACATCAATCACTTTGATGTAAAAAGCAACTGTGATCAGACATGTTACGCCGAAGCTGAACGTATCGGTGTCGGTTATGCGGCTGCTATTTCCAAAGCATTGAACGCACTTAAACCGATGAGTTCGAATACGTTTAAAACTGTTCACCAGACACTAAACATAGCTCCGCGTGTGCTTGAAGCCAGTGAAATTGCAGAAGCCCAAGCAGTTATCGAACAATATCCGGATGTTGTGATCGACGGAGTATCAGGTGCTGATCTGACGTCTGAAGACCTTGCCAAGCGGACGCCATTCGCGCTGAAGTTCTTCGCTGCCAAACTACTGAAAATGAAAGACGAAAAAGAGATCAGAAATTTTCTTCTTACCGGTATCAAATTCGGCGACGATGCAGTAATAGCATCATTGCCATGTGAACCATTTGTTGAAATTGGAATGACTATCCGGAAAGCAATTTTCGGAGATTATCTCACCATGGTAGTTTCACACAGCAACGGCACCGGCAGTCTCAAATTCGGCGGCGGCTATATTCCGAATGCCTGGAACTATGGCCGCGGCGGCTACGAAACTACACCGCGCTCAAGCTTTACGGACAAAAAGACTTCAGAAATGCTGATCAATAAATGGCGCGAAATCGCTGATGAATTCTGATATACCAGAAATTATTATTACCAGCCGACAAAATCCGGCAGTAAAAGCGGTATGTTCATTGCGCAATCGCCCGGAGCGAGAGCGCAGCCGACTTACCGTCCTTGAAGGCTACCGTGAATTAACACGCGCTTTTGAGTACGGAATTAAAATTGTCGAATGCTTTTACTGCCCGGAAATGTTTCTCGGCGAAAACGAATATCCTTTTTTGCGTACGCTTTCAGATGCCGGTGTCCGCGTTATTAAAGTTGCCGCGTCTGTGCTGGAAAAGATGGCTTACCGGGAACGTCCCGAAGGACTGGTTGCTACAGCGGTCATGAAATCGCATACTCTTGAAAATATTCCGGTAAAAAAGAACGGATTTTATCTTATCGCGGAATCCATCGAAAAACCGGGCAACCTGGGCTCGATGCTGCGTTCAGCCGATGCCGCCGGAGTTGACGGTCTAATCATTTGCGATAAAGGGACTGATCTGTATAATCCAAATGTGATTCGCGCCAGTACCGGAGCGCTGTTTTGCGTACCGCTGGCGGAAACCGATTCAGTCACCGCACTTAACTGGCTGCGCGCCAATGACATTAAAATTTTGTCGGCAACACCGCATTCCGAATTCAACTATTCCGAATTTGATTTTACCGGAGGTGTCGCCATTGTGGTCGGACGAGAACAAACCGGATTGACTGAATTCTGGCTCGAACAGGCTGATTTAAAAGTCAAAATTCCAATGCTTGGTAAAATCGATTCTCTCAATGTCAGTTCCGCCGCTACCATCCTGCTTTACGAAGTTGCCAGACAACGTCATTGGCAAAAACCCGAGTGGTCAAAATGAAGTTGGCATTCGTAATTTTCAAATTTTTCCCTTACGGCGGGCTGCAACTGGATTTTCGGCGCATCCTGGAGGAATGTATCAGACGCGGTCATGAAATTACGGTTTACACCCGGCAATGGGATGGACCGCTACCGGAATGCGCAAATGTAAAGATCATCGCGGTATCCGGTTTCAGCAACCACGCCAAAGCGCTTTCATTTGAGAAAAAGGTGCTGTACATCCTGAATAATGACCAGCCTGATCTTATTGTCGGCTTTAACCGGATGGCCGGTCTTGATGTCTATTTCGCAGCAGATAATTGTTTTGCAACCGAGTCAGAAGCCACTGCCGGACTCAAACGTCTTTTTACCGCACGCTATCGAGTTTATCGAAAAATGGAACAAACTGTTTTTTCTGTCGATTCGGATACTACCATCATGTACTTGACCCAACGCCAGAAAAATGATTTCATCAATGTTTACGGAACGCAACCGGAACGTTTTCATCTTTTGCCGCCTGGAATTGAAGAAAAACGTAAACCGCCTGAAAATCAGGAACAAATAGCGTCGATACGCAACACAATACGTGCTGAATTCAAAACCACTGCCGATGAATTTCTGTTAATCCAGGTGTGCTCAGGTTTTGAAACCAAAGGAGTTGACCGTACCTTGCGGTTGATCGCTTCTTTGCCGACTGAAATTCCGGTAAAACTGATAATAGCCGGTCGCGACAACAGCCGCAGATTCATTAAGCTGTCGAGAAAGTTAAACATTTCAGAACGGGTGGTTTTTACCGGGGGGCGCGATGATATCGGGAATCTGTTACTGGGAGCGGATCTAATGATTCATCCTGCGCGAAAAGAATCCGCAGGAACCGTACTGATTGAGGCTTTGACCGCCGGACTGCCGATAATTTGCAGCCAAATATGTGGCTATGAAAATATCGTCGCTCAGGCTGGCGGAATCGTTATGCCCGAACCTTTCGAACTCATCAGCTGGAATAAAGTTATAATTGAATTATTATTAAATATGAAAAAATTACAAAACATTGGACAAAAAGCCCGAGATTATTCCGTCAATGCCGATTTTTATCGACGCGCTGAAGTCGCAACCGATATTATTGAAAATAGCGTTAAGGATAAGTTAAATAATCGACATAATTTGAACATGAAATAAATTATTATTCTGAATAGGCTGTTTATGGCAGACCGGAGAAATTTTATATGTACGAACTATTTTTAGATCAGACTTTCCAAAAAAACTGGGAAGGCTGCGATCCTTTTACTGAAGCCGAATGCCTTGATGGAGAGGTCTTTCGCGAAGTAAAAACTCGCCGCACATTCCGTTTTGAACTGGATGGCAACGCTTATTTTGCCAAAATTCATCGCGGCACTACTTGGAGCGAAATTTTTAAAAACCTGTTCCAACTGAAGCTTCCAGTGCTGGGCGCTTCCAATGAATATCATGCTATCCGACTGCTGGAAAAAATCGGGGTCAACACTATGACGCCCGTTGCTTACGGCTCACGCGGAGTCAATCCGGCACGAATCGAATCATTTCTGATTACCAGAGAACTGACTGACATTACTTCACTGGAAGATTATTGCCGCGACTGGACATCCAATCCGCCGCTTCAAGCAACCAAACGCGCACTGATCAAAGAAGTGAGCCAGATGATTTTCCTGATGCATAACGCCGGCATGAATCACCGCGACTGCTATCTCTGTCATTTCATGCTGAAAAAATCATTAATCGGACATTTTCCTGAATTATATGTCATTGATCTGCATCGGGCTCAGATCCGGAAAAACATCCCTTACCGCTATCGCGTAAAAGATGTCGCAGGTTTACTTTTTTCCGCTTTGGACATCGGTTTAACCAGACGCGATATTCTTTGTTTCATCTTGTTCTATGGGCGAATGACGCCGCAATTCTGGGAAGATGTACATAAAACCGCAGTAGATTTATATAAAAAAATACATAAAAAACCACCCGTAGAAACATTTTTAAGCAATGCGAGCTGAAACATGAATAATATTATCAACTGGTTGTCAAAACATCGTGTAACACTGTTGTTAATTTTAATTGCCTTGGCCGGTTTTATCTATTCCAAAGATGATGTCACTATGGCGGGCAATGAATCTTCGCGTATGGGAACTATCCAATGCCTGGTTGACTATGGAACATTTGCCATTGAAAAAGGGGTATTTAAAAGCCTGGACCGCGTTATTATCAATAACCACATTTACGGCGACAAACCACTTCTGATTCAAGTTTTGACCGCAATTCCATATTGGGCAATATCAAAAGTCGCCGGTTTTACCATTGAAGAATATTATCATTTGCCGATTTTTTTGCTGAATTATCTCTGCTTTTATTCGCTCAATTTATTGATGTTCTGGCTTTTTCATAAAATGATCAGCGAAAAATTGCCGGATTCTTCAAAATCATTTTTACTGTTCAGCGCGGCGGCACTGATTTTTTCCACCATGCTGTTCAGCTACAGTGTTTCGATAAACAATCACACGCCTGCGGCTGCCGCCACTTTGATTCTGCTGTTTATATTGACCAGAATGGAGCAATACGGCGCACTTTCCGGGCTGACATTTCTGGCAGGGGTAACAACCGGGACACTGCTGAATTTCGAATTTATTTTCGGTGGAGTTTTCGGCATCAGTACGTTCTGGCTGATCTGGATTTCCGAAAAAGGAGCAATCCGCTGGCGTCCGGCATTTTTCTATGCTGCAGGAGCATTTATGATGATTGCACTGGGCGCGGTTATCAACACAATTGCGCATGGCACTCCGGTTCCGCTGTATTCACATACTCATGGGTTGGGACTTAACCCGTTGCTGTTTGAATATATTTACAATTCGACTTTCGGATTCAAAGGAATATTCCTTTATATGCCGGTACTCTTATTTGTGTTTCCTGCCGCGTT
>JAAYPP010000231.1 GCA_012519765.1 Lentisphaerota bacterium | reverse complement strand
TTTTCCAATTTCATTGAGCCGCTCCAGTTTCCAGATGTCGAATTCATCCCGCTTTCCGCGCTGAAGGGTGACAATGTAGTGGATAAATCATTAAATACATCTTGGTATGCCGGACCGACATTGCTCGAATTTCTCGAAAATGTCAACATTTCAGATGATCTTAATCTGAATGATTTCCGCTTTCCGGTTCAATATGTTATCCGACCGAATCTTGATTTTCGCGGATTTGCGGGCAGCGTTTATTCCGGCATCGTAAAAGTTGGTGACCGTATCCGGGCATTGCCATCCCGCAAAGAATCAACAGTGAAAAATATCGTTACTGCCGACGGCAATCTTGACGAAGCATTTGCGCATCAAGCAATCACCATTGAATTGGAGGATGAGATAGACATCAGTAGCGGCGACATGATCGTTCATTCCCACAATATGCCCAAAATCAGCAGCAATTTTGAGGCGGTTTTGATATGGATGAATGAAGAACCGCTGGAAAACGGCTTGACTTATCTTTTGCGGCATGCCGGACGCAACGTCAAAACGCGGATCGATACGGTTGTCTATAATATTGATGTCAATACTCTCGAGAAAAAACACGCAACCACTCTTAAGCTCAACGAAATCGGGCGCCTGGCGCTTTCAACCACCAAACCGCTCTATTTCGATGCTTACTCGAAAAATCGCAACACCGGCAGTTTTGTCCTTTTTCATCCGGTCTCCAATGCTACCGTCGGCGCCGGCATGATTATCGATGGTACCTCTTTCGATGCCAGCCAAACCGGATTGATAAAAGATTTTGAAGAAAGACTGAAAGATCATGTTGCCCGCAGGGAATTCTTTTGGGAAACCGGACTGGTCGACCATCGCGAACGCACCTTGCGCAACCGTCACAAAGGCAAAACCATTGTGGTAACCGGACAAAATTCTTCAGCAGTACAGGAACTGGCCAAACAACTTGAAAGACATTTATTCAGACTGAACATGAATTCGTATTATCTCGGATTATCCAGCATTGACAGCGGATTGGATGCTGATATAACGCAGGATATACCGGACCGTGACGAACAAATCCGTCGTATCGGGGAACTCGCCAGAATCCTCACTGGTGCCGGACTGATCTTTATCACCGCCCTTGCAGATGCCGACGATTACGATCTTCACCGGCTCAAATTGCTGAATTCGCCTAATGAGCTTTTGGTGGTAAACCTTGGCGACAATGTTTTCAAGGAAATCACCGCTGATGTCAGCCTCAATGACGATAACAATAACGAAGAACATTTTTCAGAGATATTAAAATGGCTTTCCGCCAAAAGTATCATCCCGGAATATTGCATTTAATTGATCCTGCTGTAGAATAAAACTTGCATGGTCATTAATAAATATAGGATTTAATCATGAAAAACGTTGAAAATGAGCTTATGCACCAGCTTTATCAGGAGCTCAAAAATAAAATTGATGAATTCATCGCCGGTTCTTTAAGCGCGGAACAGTTGAAGCCGTTTACCGCGGCTTTCGGTATTTACCAGCAACGCAACGGTTTGTTTATGGTCAGAATTAGATTAACCGGCGGGCAAATCGACGCAGAAACTGCACGCCGGTTGTCCGCAATAATGGATGATAATCAAATTCCATATGGACATATCACCAGCAGGCAGGATATTCAATTGCATGATGTCAAAGCTGAACTCATATATAAAACCGTAACCGCTTGCGACAGTATCGGTCTGCCGTTTCGCGGCGGCGGCGGCAATACCTATCGGAATATTATGGTTTCCGCTGCCAGCGGTTTTGCACCGGATCAGATTTTTGATGTTTCTCCATATGCTCTTCAGCTTAACCGCATCATGCGCCGTACACCGGAAGCATTTACCTTGCCGCGTAAATTTAAAATCGGTTTTTTCGCATCATCAAATGAAGAATTCATGGCAGCACTGCAAGATCTGGGCTTTGTAGCCGCTGCACATGATGGGCAACGCGGATTTAAAGTTTACGGTGGCGGCGGTATGGGACGAGAAAGTCTTGTCGGAGTCAAACTTTTTGATTTTCTGCCGGTATGTCAGACTTTCCGCTGTGCCATGGCAATGACTGCTCTTTTTAATGAACATGGTGACCGCTCCAACCGTAACCGTGCAAGGATCCGTTTTATTCTGAAAAAACTTGGTGAAGAACATTTTGTCAGACTTTTTATGGAATATTTTGATAAAACCGAATATCCCATGCCGGATATTGAAGAAATAACTTATCCGCCCTGCCCCGAAGCCTACGCTGCACCCGGAGTCCCGACCGAAGGATTTGCTTCCTGGCGTGCTCATGCAGTGACTAAAAATTCTGTCGGAGAAGAGTTCTGCTCGGTTCGACTTTATGTGCCTTACGGCAATCTCACTCCTCAACATTTACGTTCAGTTGCCGGACTTGCCAAAAAATTCGGCAGCGGTATTATTCGGCTCATGACGACGCAGGATATCCTGCTGACCCCTGTCCACAATTCTGCCTTAATCGCGCTGCACCGCAGTTTGCTTGAAGATTTTGACGATCTCGATTTAACCCTCACCTCGTATAAAGGTCATATTCTGTCTTGTGTCGGAGCCGAAGTATGTAAAATCGGGATTTTGGCCGCACCCAAAATTGCTGATCTGATCAGCAACCGCATGGAACAATACTTACCCCCCGATACACCGGAAAAGCTGAAAAAACTCCGCATCATCACCTCGCAATTAAAAATTTCAGGTTGTCATAATTCCTGCGCGGCTCACCATTGCGCAACTATTGGAATTCAAGGGCATAAGCGACGTAATGGCGAAATCATGGAAGAAATCGGCATAGTTTTTACCGGAGTTTCAGATTTCCCAGACGCGTTCCGACTCTCTGAACCCGGAGAAAATAATGTTCCGTTAAAAATATCTGAACTGCCTGATGCGGTTGATGAGCTTCTGGAAACAGTATCGAAACAATCGCATTGACCGCCATATCTAAAAATACGGTTGCATTCATAATTAATTGCAGTATTTTCCGGCAATCCGATAATGCTTGAAAACATTATTCAAAGTTGTATTTTAAACGATTATTCAAATAACATCTTCAACAGGAAATTATTATGGCAATGTGGGGCGGCAGATTTGGTTCCGGCACTGATAAAGACATGCAGGATTTTTCCGAATCAATATCATTTGACAAGCGTCTTTATAAATACGATATTCAGGGTAGCAAAGCCCATGCCGCAATGCTAGCGGCACAGGGAATTATCCCTCAAACGACCGCACAGAAAATCATTGAGGGTCTTGAAATAGTACAAAAGAACATTGAATCCGGTGATTTTACTTTCTGCGCTGAGCTTGAAGATATTCACATGCATATCGAAAAAGCACTAACCGAAGCCATTGGAGAAGACGGTGCCAGAGTTCATACCGCACGCAGTCGAAACGACCAGGTCGCACTGGATATCCGACTTTATTTGCGTGATGAAATATCTTTGATCAGCAATATGATTCGGGATTTCCAGCGTGCCATGCTTTCGCAGTGTGAAGCCAACCCTGAAACCATTATGCCGGGATTCACTCATTTACAACACGCTCAACCGGTACTGTTTGCACATCATCTGCTCGCTTATATCGAAATGTTTGAACGCGATCTCGGACGCTTGGCTGACTGCCGGAAAAGATTGAATCTTATGCCTTTAGGATCTGGAGCTATTGCCGGAACCACCCTGCCAGTCAACCGCGAAACCGTCTGTAAACTGCTTAATTTTGACGGCATAACACAAAACAGCATGGACGCTGTAGCTGATCGCGATTTCGCTATTGAACTGGTCGCTGCGCTTGCTGTTTTCGCGATGCATGTATCTCGCTTGTCTGAAGACCTGATATTATGGTGTTCGCAGGAATTTGATTTTATAGAATTTGACGATGCATTTACCACCGGTTCCAGCTTGATGCCGCAGAAAAAAAATCCTGATGTCGCCGAGTTATCGCGCGGCAAAACCGCCAGAATTTACGGAGATCTGACTGCATTGCTGACTCTTTGCAAAGGATTGCCGTTAACCTATAACCGTGATCTTCAGGAGGACAAGGAACCGCTTTTTGATGCCATTGATACGGTGATAAAGATATTGAAAGTATATCCACCGATGATTGCATCAATGAAAATCCATCCCCAAAGGATGCTGGAAGCCGCTTCCGATCCGTCATTGATGGCTACCGATTTAGCCGACGAACTGGTTAAACTCGGCATGCCGTTCAGAACAGCGCATCACCGGGTCGGTTCTCTGGTCAAATGGTGTCATGATCATGGCAAAGGCCTTAACCGCTTGACTCTTGAAGAAATGCGTATTACTATTCCGGAAGCGCTTGATTTCTTTCTTGAGCTCTTTGATCCAGCAGTCAGCATTGCCAAACGCGAAATCACCGGTGCAACCGGTTTCAAGACAGTACGTTCACGTATTGACTACTGGTTAGAAACGCTGGAATAATGAAACCACATTGGCAATCAGGCATCAATGGACAAACCTTCTGTTGATGATTACAAATGCTTCCAATCAGTTACGTAAAGTTTTAGTCTGCAAAAGTTGAGTAGGAAATGACGGGTACTACGACAGTGCTGAGACCAGGCAAAATTGAATAGGTAAGGAAAAAACGGAAAAAGTTTCATAATAATGGAAGCGAAAATCATG
>JAAYPP010000230.1 GCA_012519765.1 Lentisphaerota bacterium | reverse complement strand
TATGCTTGCTGATGATGACAAGGTTTACAGCCGTCCATTGGAAGCATTTCCAATACTCAAAGAAGCAAATGATGCCCAACGATTGAAGTTCAAAATATACCTGAAAGGGAAAGCATTGCGTTGGGATGAATTAGATGAAGATATTCACATCAGTAGTTTTGCTGAAACCAAAGAGCCGGAATATCCCAACGAAATAGCGCGTATTTTTAGTCAAATACCGGAATTGAATGTAAGTGCGGTGGCTCGTTCCATTGGCATAAATAAAAGTCTACTTTCCAGCTATATTTATGGCATGAAAAAGCCGTCGCCGGAACGTACGGAAGAAATTAAAAGTGCCATTAGGGAAATAGGACAAAATATGATTGCTGTTGTGTAGCTGATGCACTTTCCTACTGTTAAGCATCGTTTTTACGGCTACCACTATTATCGATAAACTGTATTGAGTTTTACCACCTGATCTCTATTCTCTTTGTAGTTATTACATCAGTGGGCTGAACAGCCTTGCAAAGGATTCTTTCATTTTCTGTCTGCGTGGTCGGTTGTTCCATTCCTCAAGGGTTGTCTCTTTACAGTGGTCTATATCGTCAATAAACAATTGTTTCAGGCGGAGTGCAGTTTTTTCTTCATAAATAAATGCATTGGCTTCAAAATGCATGTCAAAGCTCCGCTCATCAATGTTGGCTGAGCCTACAACCGAAAGAAAATCATCGATTACTATCGCTTTGCTGTGCAGCATGCCGGCCTGGTATTTGAATACGCGGACTCCAGCTTCCAATACGCCTCCCAGAAAGCTCGAAGCACTTAAATCCGTGAAGCGTACATCTGATTTTTCCGGAATCATCAGCCATACTTCGGTGCCACTCAGCGCAGCCATCTGGATGCATCCTTTTACCAGTTCATTCGGCATAAAATAGGGCGTATGGATATACACATACTGCCTGGCCGCCATAATGGCACTGCAGATACCTTGCATAATGCCTTTCCAGTCAGTATCAGGACCGGATGCAACCGTCTGTATAATATTTTCATCAAATTTTGGTGGCTCAGGGAAGTATTTTTCATCGTTAATCAGCTCTTTTTTAACAAAATACCAGTCTATCAAAAACAGTTTTTGAATTCCATGAACTCCTGAGCCTTCTATTCTTACTACAGTATCGCGCCACTTACCTAACTCGTCGCCGTAAATGTATCTGTCGCCAATGTTAACTCCCCCTGTAAATCCGATTTTCCCATCAATAACAATCAGCTTCCGGTGGTTTCTGTAATTGACCTTACTTCGTCCCAGTCTCAGGCTGAATGGCAAAAAGGGTTTAACATGTACGCCTGCTTGTCGTAATGAACGCAAATAATTTTTGGAAAGTCTTAGGCTGCCAAAAGAATCATATATCATTCTTACACATACTCCTTCATTGGCTTTTTTGATTAAAAGCTCCCGCAGTTGATTCGATATGGTATCATCTTCAAAAATAAAAAACTCAATATGAACATGATCTTTGGCGTTGCGAATGGCTTCAAACATAGAGTCAAAAATATTTTCTCCTTCGGCATACACATCAATTTTATTGTGTGTATAGGCATCAGCTTCACTGTTCCTTTTCAGCATTTGAATAAGCTTCCGGAATTTAATATCTATCCCGCTGTCGTCCAGCTCTTTAATATCAATAGCCGCACAAGGGCGTTGACTGATCCGCTGGATACTTTTTCGCGAAATCATTTTCCGTTTGCGGTAGTCCTGACCCAAAATCAAGTAGAGAAAAAGCCCCACGAAAGGAACGAAAATAAGTATCACCAACCACGCAACCGATTTTACGGGATTGCGATTTTCCAGTATAAGCACTGAAATTGTGGACAGTAAGATGTATATGTAGAATGCAATTAATATGGTTTCTAAAATATTGCTCATGGCGTTATTTTATATGATTATATTAATTTTTATTCAAATTTATATAAAATTATTTTTCAGAAACTTTCTACAACTCCCCCGCCTTGTACATTTCCGCGTATCGTCCGCCTTTGTCAAGCAACCCGGTATGTG
>JAAYPP010000038.1 GCA_012519765.1 Lentisphaerota bacterium | reverse complement strand
TTTGTCAAAAATGCAAATATAAAACAGCGTATTTTTTTACGAAAGATTGCAAATGTCAATTGAAAAAGTAAACGCCTCATGAATAACCGGAGTTGTGGCATCAATTGCGAGCTCAATGAAAGAACGTTGACATGGTTCAATGACCGATAGTGGTTTTGTTAAAAGTCGGAAGTGCTTAATAATAAAAAAAATAGATCGATGTCAAAAATTAACTGCTTTTTTAGGTTAAACAAAAGTTGAAAATACATCCGGCGGTCATTAGAGTATTCATTTTAAACCGGATTAGGAGAGCATATGAAGAAAATACTTTTTGATCTGCTGGCACTTCAAGACGTTGATATGAAAATCCGCGGACTGAAAACCCGGCTCGCCATGATTCCGAAAGAGCGCGAAAATTTTGAAAAGGAACTTGCCGCCGCACTTTCATCAATCAAGGCCAAGCAGGAACAAATCAAAAATGTTGAGTTGAATATTCGTAAAACCGAATCCGAGATTGCCAAGTATGACGAAAGTGTTAAAAAACTCCAGACCAATTCCGCACTGGTCAAAAAAAATAACGAATATCAGGCAATGCTCTCTGAAATTGAGCATAATAAAGAAAAAATAAGCAATCTCGAGACGGACCTGCTGAAAATGATGGATCGGGTTGAAGCTATGCGGAAATCGCTGAAAGAGGAAGAACGCCAGTCTGTTGCAAAAATAAAAACCATAAAAGAAGAATTGAACGAACTGGTTGTTCTGGAACGCGAAATAAAAGAACAGGGACGTGCTTTGCTGGCCAAAAGCAAAGAATTTGCCACGCACGTGGTTCCTGATCTTCTTGATCAGTATAATCGGCTGCTCAAAGACAGTGGAATTCCTGCCGTAAAACTTAACGGTGAAATCTGCGGCAATTGCAACTTCAAGGTAACCCCGCAAACCCGCAATAATTGTCGCAGCGGTAATATCGTTTTCTGTGATAATTGCTCGCATATGCTTTACTGCGAGAAACCAGAACAAGACTAATTCAGACGTTATAAGTTGCTTCTAAAATTCACGCGCTCATTATGCGCGCGTGAATTTTAAATATTTTTTGTCATTGAATGATTCAGAAATCTTTTTATTTGACATGGTGGCAAACTGAATTATATTCAAGTATCGAGACGCATTTTATGCGTTGGGAAGTAATCAGACAAAAAGAACAAGGGAGAGGAAAAATGAACGAATGGGTTGAAAAAGTCTGGAAAATGGTTGTGGACAGTAATCTGTTGTCCGTAATCGGGGCCTTGTTGGTGTTGCTCTTAGGATGGTTTTTGGCGACAATCATATCGCGGGCAGTTAGAGACGGTCTTTTGAAAGTCTTTGCCAGCAAAAAAGTTACCAATCTTATTCCAGAGGAACAAGGCGGTCATGAAGGTGTAGCCAAGTTGATTTCATCGATTATCTATTACCTTATTCTTCTCTTCGCGGTGGTTGGTTGCTTAAGTGTGCTTGACCTTTCTCAAGCAGCGGATCCGATTCAGCATTTTATCAAAGAGCTGACCGGTTATCTGCCCAACTTGATCGGCGCAACATTGTTGATATTTATCGCATATCTGGTGGCTAAGGGACTTAAAATATTCTCTGCGACTCTAATGCGGCGTTTTAAAGTTGACGAAAAAACTTCTGTAAAAAGTACAGATGGCAAAACTGTCAGCGCGACAATTTCGGAAGTTATTTACTGGACGACATTTCTGTTTTTTCTGCCGGCAGTATTGAGTGCCCTGAAAATTCAGGGAATTACTGAGCCTTTGCAGCAGATGCTGACTAAAATTACGGAATATATTCCACATCTGCTCTCCGCGGCTGCGATACTCTTTTTCGGGCTGTTTGCCGCTAAAATTGTTAAAAATGCCGTGGTCGAACTCCTCAGCGTGGCTAAGCTGGATGAACTCGGCAATAAGGTCGGAACGCAAAAAATCTTCGGCGACAAGGGAATAACCAGTTTGATTGGTATTATTGCCTATGTTTTGGTGGCGATTCCGGTTATTACGGCAGCGCTTCACGCCTTGAAGATCGATGTTCTGACCGATTTGGTCGGTGGGTTCTTTGATAAAATGCTTGATGCTGCCGCTAACCTTATCGGAGCCGGCCTGTTGATCCTGGCGGCGTTTATAATCGGCGGCTTGGTTTCTGGTATGCTTTCCCAGTTGCTTGATGGTTTCGGATTCAATAAACTGATTGCATACCTTGGTTTTTCAGCTAAGGAACCTGCTGAGCAACGCATTACTCCGGCTGCGGTGGTCGGCAAGTTGGCGTTTGTAGCGATAATGCTTTTTGCCGCGATTTCAGCATGTGAAATGCTCGACTTTAATGGTCTTGCTGAAATGTTGCAGTCATTTACCGCGTTCGGCGGCAATATTATCATCGCGGTGATTGTAATGATGATCGGTATATTCCTGGCCAACCTTGCGGCGGAATCCATTCGCGGCAAAGGGACTAATTCCGAGGTTATCGGGTTTGTCATAAAAATTACCGTCTGGATTTTTACCGGTGCGATAGCAATCCACAATCTGGATATTGGCGGCCCGATCGTTCAAACTGCTTTCACGTTGCTGCTTGGCGCGGTTTGCGTGGCTTTGGCGTTGGCTTTCGGTATTGGCGGTCGTGAATTCGCAGCCGGAAAGTTGCAGGAATGGAATGAAAAGTTGAAGAAACGCTGATTAAGTTTTTTTACCGCCGGGGAGTTTCCCCGGCTTTTTTTTTGTCTTCGAACGAAACCTGAAGTGAGATTTGTCTAAGCTAAACCTGGCTTAAAGCCGACTGTTTTTCAGGATTATTCTTCTGGAATTGGAAACCGTTTGAGAACCGGTTCAAACATGTCAATTTTCTTGGCGTTCATATATGAATCCATTAGAAAACGGCCGGAGCTGTGGAAGCCATAATATTTAATTTGCCATTCTGTCAAAGCGCTTTCCGGATAGTGTTCAAAGCTCCAACAGAAAAAGTTGCCGAGAAACGAATTTTTGAATTTGGCATATTGGTCACCGCTGATGTGTGGTTCCCAGCTGTAACACCATGGGTTGTAAGCACCAAGTTGAGAAACCGCGATTCCCCAAATGATACAAATAATAAATAAAGCGAATTTAAGATTTTTCTGCCAGTTCTGCAAATCCAGCACGATATAATAAAAGGCTATTGGAATTACCGGAATCAGGTAACGAAAACCGAAGCTGCAACCTCCATATTCCTGTGTTACGAACCAATACAAT
>JAAYPP010000229.1 GCA_012519765.1 Lentisphaerota bacterium | reverse complement strand
TGGACGTTTTTTCAATGTTTCACACACACGATTAACCCATTGGGTTAAGGGGGCATAGTGTGGAACAACCTGCAATTCAAAGACTTAGCCATTGAGCCACACGCCAACTGAGTTTTATAGGTTGATCGTCTATTTGTTTGTTAATCAATATCTTACATCCTTTACATATTTTACATATCTTTTATCTAGCATAAAACTTCATATAACATTGATCTTTATAATTAATTTATACATTAAATTATCTTTTCCATCTAAATTTACAGGAGACACGTTATGAACAGTCCCAAAAAAATCGGTTTAATTGGTGTTGGCGGTCGCGGACGCCATTGCTGGAAAGCGCATGACCCACAAAACGGCTGGGAAATCATCGCCGGTGCGGATATAAATCCTGCGGCACAAAATTATTTCATGGAGCATGTTCCATCGGCAAAAATGGATTTCAGCGAGGATTATCAGGATGTTCTCAACAATAAAGATGTTGATGTCGTGTTTATATCTTCACCTGATTATTTTCACGAATTACATGGCGTTGCGGCACTTGAGGCCGGGAAAGATGTTTACCTCGAAAAGCCGATGGCTATTACGATTGAAGGCTGTGACCGCCTGCTAAAAACAGCCATGAACACCGGCAAAAAACTTTTCATTGGACATAACATGCGCTATTTCCCGTCCATTCTAAAAATGAAAGAAATCATTGATTCAGGGATGATTGGAGAAATTCAATCAGGCTGGTGTCGCCATTTCATTGGTTACGGCGGTGATGCGTACTTTAGAAATTGGAATTCCGAACAGCGATACAGCACAGGCTTATTACTTCAGAAAGGCGCGCACGATATTGATGTAATGCATTGGTTGATGGGTGGTTACACCAAAACGGTGGTCGGCATGGGGATGCTTTCGGTTTACAACCGCTGCAAGCGTCGCTCTCCTGATACCCCCGGGAGTGCAGTATGGAAAAATGAACAATGGCCGCCGCTTGAACAGGAAGGTTTCTCGCCGATAATCGATGTTGAAGACCACAATATGATTATGATGCAACTGGACAATGGTACTCAGGCTTGCTATTTACAGTGTCATTATACTCCGGATTCAGAACGCAATTATACTTTTATTGGGACTAAAGGCCGTATTGAGAATATTGGCGATTCAAGAGAATGTGAAATTCATGTCTGGACCCAACGCGGGCCGCGCAAAACTCCGGATGCGATTTTCAAACTCAAAGAGACCAGCGGCAGCCATGGCGGTTCAGATCCCTTGATTATCAAAAGTTTCCTTGACTTTATACAGTATGGAAAGAAAACTAACGTTTCTCCTGTTGCAGCACGTAATTCAGTTGCAACCGGCGTTATGGGACACCAATCGATGCGCAACGGTTGTGATCATCGCGACATACCGACACTTCCGCAGAATGTCATAGATTATTTTGAAGGCGGACAGATCAAGAAATAGTGGTATAAAATTCTCGCGCGCATAATGCGCGCGCGAATTTAAACTAAAAAAATAAAGCTATGAATATACGGAATCTGAAGAATAATTTTTATGTCACAATTCGCCACATTTCCAGGGGCGACGCTTGAACCGTGGAAACTACTTGGCAGATTCGTTGGTTTCTGGGGTCGGCTCAGGAGCGAAGACTGTTACCGGTTTATCAGGACTTCCGGCAATATCCAGTTCTTGTTCATGACCTTTGAGCCGGATTGGTTCTTTCAGCTTAATTTCAACTCTGTCAATATTATCAATACCGAACATTTCTTTTAAGATGTTCAAGGCACGCCGCTGAAATTGTTCTGCTTTAGGCACAAAATCCCTTGCGCGTTCATCTTTACAAAGTTGTACCCAAATGAACACCTTACCATGTCCAACACAATAAAGCTTGACTTTCTGAATCAGAAAATCTCTAAATTCCGATTCCAGTCCCATTATGGTTGAAGTAATTGCCGTAGCAGAAATAAATATCCCGCCATGCTCACCGTTAATTAAAACACCATTACTTTTTCTGCGGCGACAAATGATGACAATAATTAGTTTAAGCAAAAAAAGCAGAAACAGAATCAGTATGGCGGTGGCAACACCGGCAGCGAAACCGGTGTTGAAGTTTAATACAACTTCATCGCCGGCTATAAACAGTTCTTTTAGTTGTTCAATCATTTTTCAGCCATTGTAATAAATGAATCCGAATTTCTCAATCCGGATTCAAGAGGTTATTAAGTACTACTTGTCAATATTGGGAATCACCTGATTATCATCAGTTGATTCCTCCTCTTCAATTTCTTCCTGGGGATCTTCAATCTCCTGAACAATCACATTGACCTTGCTGACATTCATGCCGGTAACCGACTCCACATCTTCAATGATAACGGACTGAACCTGTGCTGCAACTTGCGGAATTTTAAATCCGAATTTGATATTGATCTTTATAACAACTTCGACTTTGTCATCTTCAGTAATGATATTGATTGAACGTGAAGAAGTTTTACTGCCGACAATCTCGGCAATATTGTCAACAAAATTGCTGGCCAGGCGCGAAACTCCATCAACACTGAGTGCAGCCTTTTTAACCAGGCTGGAGATCACGCTGTCACTGATCTGGATTGCACCAAGATCATTGCTTTGGGTGACCTGAGTCTGAGCGATTTCCTTTTTGGGAGCGGCTTTTTTTAACTCTTTCATGGGCTTTCCTCCTGATTTTGGGGGTTGAACAGAACAGCGGAAGGATTATCCGTTTTCTTTTATAAATTTTTCAATAAATCCGGTATTATACTTACCTGCGATGAAGTCTTTATTATTAATTATCGATTGAGTAAACGGGATCGTCGTCTTAACGCCTTCAATAATAAATTCACCAAGAGCCCGATTACAACGTCTCAACGCATCTTTGCGGTCAACGCCATAAACAATTAACTTGGCAATCATACTGTCGTAGTACGGTTTGATTTTATATCCTGTAAAGCAGTGTGAATCTACCCGCACGCCAATCCCCCCGGAAGGAATATACATTGTAATTTCACCAGGATTTGGCGTAAAATTACGTGCCGGGTCTTCGGCATTAATCCGACATTCAATCGCGTGTCCGGTCAATTTAACATCTTTCTGCTGAAAAGACAATTTTTCGCCGGCAGCAATTTTGATCTGCTCTTTGACCAAGTCAATCCCACTGACCAGCTCGGTCACCGGATGTTCAACCTGAATACGGGTATTCATTTCCATAAAATAAAAATCCCCGTCTTCATTAAGAAGAAATTCAATGGTACCGGCATTAGTATAGCCGACAGCCTTGGCACCCCGAACAGCAGCTTTCCCCATCTTCTCACGCAGTTTAGAGTTAAGCGCAGGAGAAGGCGATTCTTCAAGCAATTTCTGATTGCGACGCTGAACACTGCAATCGCGTTCACCGAGATGAACAATAGTTCCATAGTTGTCGCCAAGAATCTGAAACTCGATATGACGCGGATTGACCAGATACTTTTCAATATAAAGATCGCCATTGCCAAAAGCATTTTCAGCTTCAGAACGAGCGGCATGATAACTCTGAATCAGACTGGCATCGTTATGAGCAATCCGCATTCCGCGTCCACCGCCGCCGGCCGAAGCTTTGATAATGACCGGATATTTGAGTTTTTTTGCAAAGGCAACAGCCTCTTCTTCACTTTTAACCAATCCGTCACTGCCAGGAGTAATCGGCACGCCGGCCTTCTTCATAGTCTCTCTGGCCACTGATTTATCGCCCATCGCCCGGATTTGATCGGCACTGGGTCCGATAAAGGTTATATTGCATGCTTTGCAGACTTCCGCAAAATGTGCATTTTCAGCGAGGAAGCCGTATCCTGGATGAATAGCATCGACATCACAAATTTCCGCCACACTGATAATACGCTCAATCAACAAATAGCTTTTATTGGGTGGTGGCGGTCCGATACACACGGCCTCATCAGCCAGCCTGACCGGCAAACTGTCCGCATCTGCCTGAGAATAAACCATGACGCTTTTGACGCCAAGTTCACGGCATGCCCTGATAATTCGCAAAGCAATCTCGCCGCGATTGGCGATTAGAATCTTATTAAACATGTTCGCTCCGGAAGATAATTTTATTCAATGATGAAAAGCGTCTGACCATATTCAACCGGACTGGCATTTTCTACCAGAATTTCTTTAATTGTGCCACATTGTTCAGCTTTAACTTCATTCATTACTTTCATAGCTTCGACAATGCAAACCACGGTATCGGCAGTGACTTTATCACCGACTTTGACGAACGGTTCCGCTTCTGGAGATGACGAACGGTAAAAAGTTCCGACAATCGGCGATTCAATCTTTTTTTCCGGTAATGCCGGTTTGCTCGGCACAGACTGATCAGGAGCTGACTGCACCGGCGGCGCGACAGTCGCGGAGGCAACCTGTGGCATTGCCACTGTCTGAATTTGCATGGGCAAATCAGAACCACGACGAATGCAAAGATTGTAGTCTGATGCCTCAATTTTGAACTCGGTCAAATTGTTTTCAGACATCAGTCTAACTATTGTTTCAATTTCGGAAATTTTCATTTTGTTCCCTGTGTTTTAGTTGTTGGAAATATTGCTCAGGTGTTTTAATAACGCGCGCAACCCCAATTCATATCCATATGCACCGAATCCGGCAATAAAACCGATGCAAGCCGGTGCAGTTAAAGATTGATGGCGGAAATTCTCGCGTGAGCTGATATTACTGATATGAACCTCGACAGCCGGTAAGTTAACCGCTTTCAATGCATCATATATTGCAATACTGGTATGTGTATAAGCCGCAGGATTAATGAGAATTCCATCAAATTTCTCGTTCCACACGGCCGTAATTTTATCGACAATAGCTCCTTCGTGATTACTTTGGAAAAACTCTGTAAGAACATCTAGGGATTTAGCAATCGACTCCAGCCCGGAATTGATATCCGTTAAAGTCAATTTCCCGTAAATCCCCGGTTCACGCAGTCCAAGCAACTGCAAATTCGGTCCGTTTATGATTAATATTTTCTTCATTGGGCGCATACTATAATTCCCGACATCATATTTACAAGTTCAATAATCAATTCCCGCAAATTATCTTGGAACGGATAACTCGGCTCCATCCGGAAGTTTTTTGGGACTGAGCGCGTCAAGCATTTCCGGTTTAAATTGAACGGGTGAAGCCGCAATGCCATTGGCTCTATCGTTTTTTTCAACCTTATCAGAGCCGGAGAAACTCAGCATAATTACCGCCACAACCACCAGGATTAGGAACAAAATCATCGCGCCTGCGATCAAAAGGATATTTCTTATCCGAGGCCCGGCATCCGGATTGATATCCTCATCAGGTTCAATAATATTATCAAGACATTCCTGGCTTAATCGGTATTCTGAATTTTCCTTTAACAACTTGACTATGCTGTCAGTCATTTCTTCCGAAATTTCATACAAATCACATATTTTTCTAACATAACCGCAGACGAAAACCGCAGGAGGAAGACGCGAGAAATCCTCATTCTCAAGCGCATCTATGTAGTCTTTGCGGATTTTGGTCTGACTGGCAACTTCGTCAATGGAAATTTTGCGCTGGACACGCATTTCCATAAGTGACTTGCCGAACGAAATGTTAATATTCTTTTTTTGGGATAAATCATCAGCAAATGTTTTGCGCTTCAAAGAGACTTCCGGAAAATCATCATTCAGGCTGCTCAGCTTGATACTTTCGGGCCGACGCGGTAACTTTTTAAGTTCCGAAAGGTTTTTTATTTCACTCTTTTTATCATTGCAAACCGAGGGCCCATTCCCGGCAATTTCACTCAACCCGGTAATTTTAATATTATCAGATTCAGGCTCTTTTTTTTGATCCGGCTGAACAGACGTTTCACGTTCAAAAAGCGGAAGGAGATCATCTGCCGAAGTTTTTATATCAATATCTTCTTTTGCTTCCATAACCCCTATCTCCTGGTTTCACTATTAATATTTGTTATTTTACTATATCGTCAAAAATCAGAATGTCACGTTTTGAGCCTCCGGCAAGCGGGGGACTGACAATTCCACGTTCTTCCAGTTTGTCGATAATTTCCGCTGCGCGATTGTAACCGATTTTCAGGCGACGTTGCAAATAACTGGTACTGGCTTTTCTCTCCATCAACACAATTTCTAAAGACTTAAGCATTAATTCGTCATCACCTGGTTCGCTGTATTTTTGAACCAATGGTGAAATATGAGCAAATTCATCAATTGACGCCTCATCGCTGCTTTCAGAATAATTTCGGACTGAACCGCCACTGTTATCTTCCTCGGAATCATCGCTGACCACATTCTGATCAAAACTCTGCGGTGCTTGAGCCGATACAAATTCAACAATTTTTTCAATATCCCGGTCATCCACCATTGCGCCTTGAATACGTTCAATTGCCGAAGCGCCGGGTGGCACGAACAACATATCACCGCGCCCCAGCAACTCCTCAGCACCGATTTTATCGAGAATAACCCGGCTGTCAACGCCGGACGTCACTTTAAAAGCAATGCGTGTCGGCAAATTGGCCTTGATTATACCGGTAATCACCTGCACTGAAGGTCGTTGAGTTGCTATCACTATATGAATCCCCGCGGCACGCCCTTTTTGAGCAATTCGCGCAATTGAGGTTTCAACATCGGCTTTGGCATCAGTCATCATGACATCGGCAAGCTCATCAACAATTATTACCAAAATCGGCATTTGATCAGGAATCGGATTACCATTATCATCCAGCATATCCGTATCGTCTTTACGATTATTGAATCCGTTTAAATTCTTGGCGCGCACCTTGGCCATTATGCGGTAACGTTTTTCCATCTCATTGACTGCCCAACGCAGTGCAACCGGCACTTTTTGCGGGTCATTGACTACCGGGGTAATCAAATGCGGCAACGCCTGGTACATTTCCATTTCAACTACTTTCGGGTCAACCATAATCAAGCGCAACTCATCGGGGGTAAACTTCATCAGCAAGCTCATGATTAACGTATTCATGCATACTGATTTCCCGCTGCCGGTAGAACCGGCAATCAGCAGATGCGGCGCTCTGGACAAATCAAGAATAATGGTTTTCCCGCCGACATCTTTACCTAAAACAACCGGAATTTCCAGTTTATTGTTTTTCCAATCCGGAGTTTCCATCAATGAACGTAAAAAAACTGCTTCAGGCAACTTATTCGGGACTTCTACACCCACGGCATTGCGTCCTGGAATTGGGGCAAGAATACGCAGACTCTGAGCGGCCAACTCCATTTTTATATTATTTTGAATACTGCTGACTTTCTCCACTTTTACTCCGGGAGCCAGTGATATCTCATACCGGGTAACCCGCGGTCCTGAAATTGCACCGATTACCTGACCATCGACGTTAAAACTGTTCAAAGTAGTCTGCAGAAGATTGCTGATATGCGCAATAGTTTCATCACTTTCACCGCCGATATTTTTCCCCGGGCTGAGCATGGATACCGGAGGAAGAACATACTCTTTAGCTATTTTTGACGAGGCTTCCACCTTAGGAATAATGTTGCTGCCCGGAATCTCATGGAGTTCGCTGCGTTGCAGATGCGGGTCAAGTGCAGCTTTACTGAGTGGAGTTACTGGAGACCCTTTTTCAGGTTGCGAAGCTGCGGATAAAGTATTTTTATCCAAGTTATTACGAGCATCATGCTCAAGTTCAAGCGGGTCTGGCGGCCGGATAGTCAGAACCGCCGGCGCGGGCTCGACTCCAGAAACTGCTGCCGGCATCGGTTCTGATACCGGAGTTGGCGCAAAGACCGGTTCCGGCTCTGGAGCTTCTTCTGAAAACGCTTTCTCCTTGACTGAAGACTGGCTTGGCGTTTTTTCCGATAATCCGATTTCACGTTCGCGTCTTCTGGCAGCTGCTTCTAAAAACATATTCCAAAGTTTTTTGAATACCGGTTGCCAATCTGCCATCCAGATAAACAACGCTCCCCCGACAACAAAAACACTTGCGCAAATCAAAGTTCCCATACTGCCAACCAAACGCCTGAATACACCCGGATACCCCGCCCGATCCGGCGCGGCAATCCATTGACCAATGACCCCGCCGGACAAACAGTGCGAAGGCATATCAACCCGGCCAATGCCCAGACTGTCAGTATACGGAGCGAAACGTTCCGGCGAATATGCAAATATCACGGAAATACCGAGAATCATCATCACCAGTGCCAGCACATAACCCTTGCGGGCAATCGGTATCCGGATAAAAGGACGGATCGCACAGGCCAGCAGCAAAGCGGTAATCGGATATACCGCTATTCCAAAAAAGTAAAATAACGTCGTTGAAATTCTCGCTCCGATTTCGCCAGCCCAGTTTTTTACAATTCCTTCACGCCCCCCGGCGATAATAGCAAAATCCGTGGCATCATGCGTACAAATCGCCAGCACAGTAACTAATGCAACGCTTATATAAACGCAATATCGGAATCTGAAAACTACTTTTTCAGCTTCCGCCGTTTTCTCCGCCGCCGTTTTTTTGGCGGCTGAAACAGACTTACTTTTTTCCGGAGTTTTCCGGTTCTCTTTTACACGATTAAACACAATAATTAAAATTCCAGATAACAGTTTGCAACTAAAGTGAAAAACTACCTTAAATCCATGACCACCATAACGCAGGCAGTGCTTATGATTAATGAAACTTGCCCGATTAAATCAGTACGATAACCGGAAAAACTGACTACCGCAAATTATCATAATCGATTGCTTACTAAACACATTATCAATCACTTCCCTGACGCAGTGAATCTTTGCCATGGTGAACTTTTACAAATTCAAAAACTTGTAAACAATATCCCGGAAACCGTGTTAAAGCAAGTTCTAAACTGCTGAAAATATGGGTTACGCACACCTTTCAAGATCATCGGCAAAAATAAAGTTCATCAAAAACAGTTTTTTTCACGTTGTCGCAATTGCATTTTCTTTCGACCGCACTATTATTAGACTTCTCGACACAACATAATGTGCCCGTCATATCATAACAACACAATATATATGGAACAAACATGAAATGAAAAAATACAGCATCAGCCAGGACATTTGGGAACGCAAGTACCGCTATAGCGGATCTTCAGAAATTGCCGCAGATAAATCACTTTCCGATACAATGCGAAGAGTGGCTGCCGCTTGTGCCCAAAATGAGCAAGACCATAAAAAATGGCAAGATAGCTTTGAATCAATTCTTCAAAGTCTGGAATTTATTCCTGGTGGCCGGATTATCGCCAATGCCGGTACCAGCCGCGGCCAGACTACCATGTTCAACTGCTACGTGATGAATAAGATTAAAGATTCGATTGAAGGAATATTTGATACGGTAAAAGCTTCCGCGCTGACCCAGAAACAGGGCGGCGGTGTCGGTTTTGATTTCTCGACCGTACGCCCACGCGGTTCACATATCAAAGGCTGTGAAGCTCCCGCTTCCGGACCGTTGAGTTTTATGCGCGTCCTTGATTCCACCTGCCGCACCATCATGAGTGCCGGTCAGCGCCGAGGCGCCCAAATGGGTGTCATGCGTTGCGATCATCCGGATATTGAAGAATTCATTACTGCCAAAAGAAAAAATTCGCAACTTCAGATGTTCAACCTCTCGGTGGCCATCACTGAAGAATTCATCAAAGCAGTCAAAAATGATACCGACTGGGAGCTCAAATTCAACGGAGAAACCTTGAAAACGGTCAGGGCACGCGATTTATGGGAAACCATCATGCGTTCAACCTATGATTTCGCGGAACCCGGTTTTTTGTTAGTTGACCGCATAAACCAGATGAACAATCTCTACTATTGTGAAGAAATCTGCGCGACTAACCCGTGCGGCGAGCAGCCATTGCCGCCGTTCGGAGCCTGTCTGCTCGGCTCGCTGAATCTGACCAAGTTCATCAAAAATCCATTCGGTAAAAACGCCAAAATCGATTTCAAACGTTTAAGTGAAGTTACTGCCGTTGCCGTCCGTTTGCTCGATAATGTTATTGACATCAGTAATTATCCGTTGCCCGAACAACGTGAAGAAGCATATTCCAAACGCAGGATGGGCATTGGCATTACCGGACTTGCCGATGCATTGATCTTTCTGCAGGCCAAATATGGTTCGCCCGAATCAATAAAGCTGGCTGAATCGATTATGAAAACCATTACACACGCTGCTTATCGGGCGAGTATTGAGATTGCCAAAGAAAAAGGCGCGTTTAAATTACTGAATCCCCAAAAATATTGTGCCGGCAAATTTATCTCCGCACTTCCTGAAGATATCCGCAAAGACATTAGCAAATACGGCATTCGCAATTCCCATCTGACCTCTATCGCGCCAACCGGAACCATCAGCCTTCTCGCGGACAATATTTCCAGCGGATTAGAACCCGTTTTCGCATTCAAATATACGCGCAAAATCCGCAACGGCAATGAAGAAGACGTTAGCGAAGTGGAAATTTCAGACTATGCCTATCGGCAATATTGCGCAAAAATGAAAGTTCAATCGGTCGACGAAAATGACCTTCCCGATTATTTCACTTCCGCCGAAAAAATCAAACCGGCTGATCACCTTAACATTCAGGCTGCCCTTCAAAAATATATCGATAGTTCGATTTCCAAAACCATCAACATCCCTGCTGATTTCCCGTTTGACGATTTTAAAGATATCTACATGCAGGCTTACGAATTGGGACTTAAAGGTTGTACCACCTTCCGCCCAAATGAAAATATCATGGGTGTCCTGGTAAAGAAAGAACCGGAAAAAGAGGTTTCTGCCGCACAGCTTGAACCGCACACACCAAATGCCCTGCCCAAGCGTCCCGAGGAACTGACCGGAACTACTTATAAAATCAAAACCGCACAGTCACCTGACGCATTCTACATAACTATCAACGATTATGTCGAAAATGGACACCACCGCCCTTATGAACTTTTTATCAATACCAAAAATCTCCAGCACTTCAGCTGGATCGTGGCCATGTCCAGATTGATCTCCGCCGTTTTTCGCAATAATCCCGAACCTGCCTTCCTGATTGATGAACTAAAAAGCATTTACGATCCCAACGGCGGTTCGTTCCGAAATGGCAAGTATGTGCCGTCGCTGGCCGCCGAAATCGGCTACGTCATCGAAGAACATATGGTCAAAATCGGACTGCTGAAACGCGAAACCAAATCGGTTGACAGCCGGACAAGTGTTCAGGATGCCAATAAAATGATCTGCCCGGAATGCCATGAACGCGAACTGGTCAATCAGGAAAATTGCCTGAAGTGTCTCAGTTGCAACTACAGCAAATGCGGCTGACCAGCAAGAACATATAGCGCGCCACGAAAGTTTTTCTAATATTCAGAATGCTTCTGTCTTAACGAAAAATCATCGTTTGGAGTACCGCTGAACTTCGCGCGCGCATTATGCGCGCGCGAAGTTTAAAGACATCAGATTCAGTCTTTCCGCGAAAAATCAAAGTTGTTTCTGGAAAGATTACCACAAAAGAACAACCATTGCTCAAAATATTTGGGGTAAAGAATCAGATAGAAACACGCCGCCGCTCAATACTTCAACTGTTTTTTCTGGTTAATAGTGTTCCCGTATATATCCATATGCCTTCTCAAATAGTTCCTGTTCTTTATGGAGCTTGTATTTAAAAAGCGTTTGCCGAAGTACCTTCTGGATCTCCTTTTGCCCTGCGTGCGTGCTTTGCCAGCCGTCGAACCGGGTGGCTCGAACAATCTTGTCGATGTCCTCAACCACATTGGCGATAATCTGCGGGGTGGTGCCGTTCCTCAATTCAAGGAATATCTCCGTCAACGCCTGTTTGTCGTCCGGAATAACCTCTTCATGGGTCTCATTTTCGAGGCGAACCATTTCCCGGGCGGCATCAAGGAGTTCCTTCAACCAATCAAGGCTGCTCAGAACACCGGCTTCATATTTATCCTTGAGACGTTCAAGGCGCTGTCCCAGCTCTTCAAAACGCGGATCATTCTTGGAGCGGACCTTGGCCATAAGCGAAATGTTCAGCTTCTTGGCTTTTTTCTTTCGCTCTTCTTCAGTTAATTCAAAAACAGACTCCGCATCCATGACCAGTTCGTCAATGTCATCTCTGATTCGATCAATATCAGTGTTTTCATGGATCAGTTTGATGGTTTCAGGCCCGAGCGATTCCCAGAGCAGTGAGCCTAATCCACCCACGGGTTTAATAGATTCATAGACCTGTGCCAGCCAACGATAGTCCTTACGGAAAGAATTCAGATAAGGATCTGGTGTAATGGCCTCCCAAAATCGTTTCAATACATTGAACTGAGCCGCAAAGGCATCTTTCTTTTCATTACCGACAAGGCAGTCCTGTGCAGCAATCAGCCCTTCATAGCCGAGGGCGGTTCGATCGACGCCCGGGAAATACTCCAGGCATTTTCCGATGGCTTCGGGGAACAGCTTTTTGAATGCCTCAACGCTCTCCACCACGCCTTCGATTTCCTTGGGATCGTAATCCAGTGCCTTGGCGACATTTTCAAACACCCCGAGGTAATCAATAATCAGTCCGTGCTTTTTGGTGTCGCTGTAGAGGCGGTTGGTACGGCACATGGCCTGAAGTAGCGTGTGATCTTTGAGCGGTTTATCCAGATACATGCAGTAGCAGATCGGCGCATCGAATCCGGTAAGCAGCTTGGCGGTAACAATAATAACCTTGAGCGGGTCGGTCGCATCTCGATAGCGGTCAAGCAACTGCTCCTG
>JAAYPP010000228.1 GCA_012519765.1 Lentisphaerota bacterium | reverse complement strand
GAAGTTTATGGTGTTACAGCTGGATATTTCCAATACTCCATAATAATTTTTTCCATCGCTATTCGCTGAAGTTTATGATCAGGTTTAAATACACTCCGATATGAAAAAAAACAGGATCCTCTGATTTCAGGATGCCTGGTATTATAACGTAATTGATCAGCCAGTTCAGAGGGATTGCGCCAACGCGCAGATTGGCCCGGCTGATATGCGGCATGACCAATATAAAGTTGAGTCTTGGTGCCGCGAATTGTTCCAGCCCACCAGTCGGCAAGCGCGGCATAAGGCGCAGCTTCGGTTTCAAAAGTCCAATATAGCTGTGGAACAATATAGTCAAGCCAGTTATTTCTAACCCACTTTCGAGTATCAGCATACTGAACAGAATATGATTGCAGACCCTGGGTCAGAGAACCGCCCGGATGGTCTTTCCGGTTTGCCCAAATACCGAAAGGACTGACGCCAAACTTCACATTTCGCGTCATCTGGCTATTATGACGGTTTATCATCCGGTGAGTATTCCAGATAATCATATCAACATTGTGGCGACGCCAGTCGGCGAGGCTCAATCGATTTTTGTTGTATTTTCTGAAAGTGAAAATATCTGCGTTTCCAATCTCTTTGTACGGATAAAAATAATCATCAAAATGGATCGCGTCAACATCATAATTATCAAGAACTTCCTTAACTGTTTTCAATATGAATTTTTTGACTTCCGGTTCCCCGGGATTAAGCAAAAGCATATTATTCTTGCCGTCCCGCACACACAATACTAATTCAGGAAAACGCCGGGCAAAGTTCTTACTGCTAAGGGTTCTGAGGTATTCATCTTTGCTTAGTACAGTATCGCCGACTACCCGATATGGATTAAACCAGGCATGAAACTCCATTCCTCGCTTATGAGTTTCCAAAATCATAAAATGAAGCGGATCGAAGCCCGGAATGCCTGTTCCTTCCCGACCGGCAACAAAACGTGACCATGGATTAAGTTCAGAAGGGTAAAAAGCGTCATTGGAAGGACGGATCTGGAAAATCAGAGTATTGAAATTCGCAGCTTTTAAATTATCTGCCAAACGAATGAAATTGCGTTTAAAATCTACTGCTTTGGCATGGACAGGGAAATCAATATTACGGACAGTTGCAACCCAGATGCCACGCATTTCACGGCTGCTAGGTCGGTAATTTGATGGAATGACAACTTTTTTACCAGATAACTTTCCCGCGTAAGGAACATATTTCCCGGTCTGAGGATTCCGTAGATATTCATGACTCACTTGCCCCGGACAAGTTACGCCTATCAGCATCAAAAGTGCTTTCGCAATATGTTTTCGCATAATCATGAAGCAAAAGATAGCTGGGAAAACTTTTTTTTCAAATTCCCTGGCAGTGCTGGAAAAATCCCTCTTTTATGGTAAATTCTTGATTTATCATTATTTGAATATTATGGAGAACAATGCTATGTCAAAGCTTAAAATCCCGGCATCAGTCGGTGATGTCTGTGCCAAAGATTACCTTGAACCAGGTTATCTGCGCGATCTTCAGCTGTACCGTTTGAAAAATACGATTCAGCACTGTTACGACAATGTTCAAATATTTCGCCAGCGTATGGACAATCTAAAACTTAAACCGGGAGACATTAAAAAACTTGACGATATCTCAAAGCTTCCGTTTACGACTAAGTTTGATTTACGTGACAATTACCCATTCGGACTATGTGCAGTTCCGATGAACCAGATTGTCCGCCTCCATGCCTCCAGTGGAACAACCGGCAAGCCGATTGTAGTGGCCTATACCCAGCATGACCTTGATGTCTGGACTGAGTCAATGGCACGCAGCCTGAACGCATGCGGAGTAACCCAAGATGATATAGTTCAGGTTTCTTACGGCTACGGACTTTTTACCGGTGGGCTGGGAGCTCATTACGGCAGTGAATTTATCGGAGCGACAGTGGTTCCGACCTCAGTCGGCAATACCCAGCGTCAGCTTATGGTAATGCAGGATTTCGGAGTCACGGTTATATGTTGCACTCCAAGTTATTTCACTTATCTTATGGAAAAAGCCGCCGAATCCGGCATTAATCTGAAAGATACACCATTGCGGGTTGGAATTTTCGGGGCTGAACCATGGTCCGCGGAAATGCGCAAACACATTGAAAACGGCGCCGGAATTTCAGCACATGATATTTACGGATTGTCGGAAATATCCGGACCCGGAGTCTCAATCAATTGTGGACATGGCGAAGGTCTGCATATTTTTGAAGATAATTTTTACCCGGAAATTATTGATCCGGACACCGGGGAACCGTTGCCTGATGGACAGATCGGCGAACTGGTATTCACCACCATAAACAAATATGGTATGCCGATGATTCGTTACCGCACCCGGGACCTCAGCAGCCTGATAACCGAACGTTGCCCATGCGGACGGACAATCCGCCGGATGCAACGCATATCAAGCCGTACCGACGATATGCTGATCATCCGCGGCGTCAATGTCTTTCCTTCCCAAATTGAATCCGCACTGCTCGCGGTGGAGGGGACACAGCCCCATTACAATATCATTCTGTTCACCGAACACGGTCTCGACCAAATTGAAGTTGCAGTAGAAGTTACCCAAGAATTATTTAATGACCAGGTAAGGGAAATGGAAAAACTCCAACATGCTATCGCCAGCTCAATTGAACATGTTATCGGACTGCGAGTTAGAGTTAAACTTGTCGCACCGCAGACCATCCAACGCAGCGAAGGCAAAGCACGCAGAGTAATTGATCGGCGCGAACGCTGAAGCAAACTTGCCTCTATGAATGTTTTTGGTAGCGGTGTACACATATCCTGAAAAAACAGTCGAGAATCTAAGTTTATGGTATGTTCTTGATTATTAAAGACTTCCTGCTCTTTGGTCGTAACCAATAAATGCAATTTTACTCTTTTGTCAAAAAAAGCGCTACAGGTTGTTCAGCGAATTTTTGCATACTCAAACACGAATCGTATTTCAGTAGATAAAAAAACCTCGAGGCGATTGCCACGAGGTTTGAATATAAAGGGTGAAGCTTAATTTATTCAGCAGACGCTGGAGATTTCTCTGCTTCAGTGTTTTCAACTTCCGCATTAACCGGCATATCTTCTGTTTTTGAAGATTTAGCTGCCGAAACGGTTTTCTTTTTTACTTCGTCATTGTTGGTAAATTGAAGAATGCACATTTCAGCACCGTCTCCTTGACGAGTGCCAAGCAGCATGATTCTGGTATAACCGCCATTGCGTTCTGCAAAAGTCGGAGCTATTTCATCAAAAAGCTTTTTTACTGCATCTTTATCGCGAAGAAATGAAATTGCTTGGCGACGATGATGCAAAGTTCCTTTTTTACCTAAAGTAACCATACGGTCTGCAAAGCGGCGAGCCTCTTTAGCTTTGACCATGGTTGTTCTGATGGAGCCGTTTTCAATCAGGCTGCTGATCATATTGGCCAGCATCGCTTTGCGATGAGCGCTGGTACGGCCGATTTTAAAAGTATGTACTCGGTGGCGCATTAGTTTCCTCCGTTACCTTCATTCTTGACCCGTTCGGCTTCTTTTTCAAGGGCAATAAGCATATTGTCGCTGAAGGTCATACCAAGAGACAAGTTTAGGGCATCAATTTTTTCTTTGATTTCATCAAGTGATTTTTTGCCGAAATTACGATATTTTAACATTCTGCTTTCGGTTTTTGTGGTCAATTCCCCAATAATATGAATGTTAGCGTTATTAAGGCAATTCATGGCGCGAACTGAAAGATCAAGGACTTCTACTCTTTGTGAAAGAACCTTGTATATCTTAATTTCTTCTTCAGTCAAAAGGGAAAGAGCATCTTTCTCGCAAGGCATACAACCCAGGAACGGTTGCAGATGGTCGCTGAGAATTGTAGCGGCTTTTTCCAACGCGTCATTGGGTGAAATTCTCCCGTCGGTCCAGATTTCCAATTCAAGGCTGTCCATTTCGGTTTCTTCGCCGACGCGCGCTGCGCCAACTTTATAGTTGACACGAACTACCGGGCTGAACAGGCAGTCAATCGGAATGGAACCGACTGCTTGATTGGCAGACAGCTGTTTTTCTGCAGGCAAATATCCTTTGCCGGTGACGATATCTATTTCAGCACGGAAAGGGATATCTTTGTCCAGTGTGCAGATTACTTGTTCTGGGTTGAGAATTTCAGCCGAACCATCAGTAATAATATCGCCGGCAGTAACCTGACCAGCTTTATCTTTTCTGATTTCCAGCGTTTTACAGGCTTCTCCGAAAAGCACAAGCCGAACCTGTTTGAGATTGAGAACGATTTCAGTAACATCTTCCACAATATTAGGCAGGCTGGCAAATTCATGGTGTGCGCCATCAATGCGCACTGCGCATATCGCGGCACCTTCAAGAGATGAGAGCAAAACTCTACGTAAAGAGTTACCCAAAGTATGGCCAAAACCACTTTGATATGGCGCTGCCGTAAATTTGGCATACCGGTTGGTAGCAGTCTCTTCATCCACGAGAATGGAGTGAGGCATCGGAAAATTTGATGCAACAGTCATTTTATTCCTCCAAAATCTTTGAAATATTTAATAATCTTTTTTGGGATTGCCTGAACCTTACGAGCGGCGACGTTTAGGCGGACGACAACCGTTATGTGGAATTGGTGTCGTGTCTTTTATGGCAATGACTTCCATTCCAGTCGAAGCGATGCCACGAACAGCGGACTCACGTCCTGCGCCTGGTCCTTTTATGCGCACTTCAACTTCTTTCATGCCGAGAGCTTGTGCTTTCTTGGCCGCGTCAACAGCAATTACCTGTGCAGCGTAAGCGGTACTTTTACGAGACCCCTTAAAGCCGTTCTTACCGCCAGTTGACCAGCATAAAGTATTGCCATGAAAATCGGTGAATGTAACTTTGGTGTTGTTGAATGTGGCACTGACAAAAGCAATGCCGGCGGGGACAGAACGTCCACCTTTACGGCGAACAACTTCTTTTACTTCAGAAGTACTATCCACCGGAGTAGCATCCGCAGAAGCAACTTCTTCAGTTTTAATATCTTTAATTTCTTCAGCCATGTTATTTTGACCTTTTTACTGATTTCTGTTTATGAACACAATTCAACATCAGTTGCTGGCAGCCAGACGACGTTGAGTTTTGTCACGGATAGCGCCAACAGTAAGTTTGCGACCCTTGCGAGTTCTTGCGTTGGTTTTGGTTCTTTGACCGCGACAGGGAAGTTTCTTTTTATGACGCATACCGCGGTATGAGCCGTTCGACATCAAGCGGCGAATGTCATTTGCCAGCATGCGGCGAAGATCACCCTCAACTACTATGTCGTTTTGAAGAATGTTGACAATGGCACCGATCTGATCCGGAGTCAGTTTATCAGCTCGTAAATCAGCCGGAATATCTAATTTTGTAATGATTTCCAGTGCTTTAGCGGGTCCAATGCCGTAAATGTACTGCAATGCAAATTCGACTCGCTTATTTCCTGGAATTTCTACACCTATGATACGTGGCATTTTTTGAAATCCTTATCCTGTTAACCTTGTCTTTGTTTATGACGGGCATTGCGTGAACATACGATCCGCAAGGTTCCGTTGCGTTTGATAACCTGGCAGTATTCGCATCTGCGCTTAACCGATGATCTAACTTTCATATTTCCAATCTCCTGGTTTTTCTTTTTGTCTGTCGGACATAAATTCATAAAAACGACCATGAATTAATAACACAGAATTTATGTACAAACCGGATATTCTGACCTTAACTTGTGGCAGCGGTGTGGAAGTAGATGCCTTGTCAAGATACAAGAAAACATAATTTAAAGCGTTTATGTTGATTATCAAGCATAAATTAAAAAAAATTCGTTTTTTTAGTCCTGTGTTAACTTTTTTAGTTCTATGCCTGATGTTTTTATCTCAGGTTGATGAGAAATTCAATATATTGTTGCTGCAAGTGGGCAAAGTGCCTATGATAACCAATTAGGACAGCCTTTTGAGTTCAATCCGTGAAAGATGAGTAAGGAGCCAGTTGCAAAACTTCGCGCGGCCACGGGAAATTTTGCAATTGGCTCTAAGGCATATAATTTCAGCTGGTGGCATTATTTTCAAAATAAATATCTTTTTTATTCAGTTTGTAAATCGAAATTGCTGTATAAAATTAAGTGTTCTATGTTTTAATTGCGGAGAATGTTAATGGGTTTTGAAGAATTTTTTAACCGTGGCGGCAAGCGTGCTGCAATTTTTATGAGCGGTAGCGGCGATAATGCAAGAAAGTTGTTGGAAACACGTTCCGGCGCATGGAAAGCTGAAGCGCTGGTTACTGATTATCCTGAAAACAGCAAGGCTGCTGATATTGCGGAACAGTTCAAAATTCCGCTGGTAAGCGTACCGATTCGCAACTTTTATGCTACTCATGGATTAAAATCAATATCGCTGGCAACTGCCGAAGGACGAGGAGTTCGGGATTTGTGGACTGCTGAAATTCGCAACAAATTGATGCCTTTTCAAATTGATTTAGGAATTCTTGCTGGTTTTGTTTCGCTCTGCAACATTGCATCTGATTTTCCATGTTTAAATATTCATCCTGGAGATTTGACGTATGAAGTTGATGGAAGGCGTTACTTGACTGGACTGCATACTATTCCGGTGGAACGTGCTCTACTGGCTGGATTGCCGTATTTGAGAAGCAGTGTTATTGCGATTATGCCATATTATTCAGAAGCTGATATCGATGCTGGTCCGATCCTTGGTGTTTCCTCTCCGGTTCCAGTGGATAACGGAGGTCTGTCACTTAAAGAATTGCGCAGTATAGCAGAGAAAAGACCTACGCGCAAACCGGTTGGCGGGTGGGGGGATATTTTGGAAAAACTGGCATTAAAACATCAGTCTCGTCTTAAATTCGAAGGTGATTTAAAAGTTTATTCACGTGTTGTTGATGATTATGCCAATGGTAGATTCAAAATACACAATGGTAGGCTTTATTATGAAGGGAGCCCCGTGAAAACTGTCGAATATTCACCTGATGGAACTGTTTTGATCCCATGAAAAAAAAGCGAAAAATTTTCATTATATCAATGGTTACAGGCATTTTTTTACTGGCAGGATATTTAATTCTGAGCAGTGTTGTCATGCCGCGATATTATCAGTCGATGATTCCTCCCGAAATTAAAGGCCGCGTAGCCAGAGCGTGGTTATTCAGTGCCGAACTCCGAAACGCCTCATTTGCGGGGTTGGAGGCAGAAAAAATTATTTTACGGTTTGCGCCTGGCACTTCACGCTTGCGCCTTATTATTCTTGATGGAGTACGATTGGAGGCCAATTGGGATAGCAGTAAAGTCAGTGTCAACCGCAATTATCCGGAAAGTTTTTTGTCAAAATTAAAAATACTTGGAGATCGGCCTATAATCAAAATTTTCAATGGTGAATGCAACATGAAGTTTTTTGGTCGTCCGATAGAATTACCGCGGTTTTCGCTTTTGCTGAACTCGCAAAAAAACGGCGATATTTCCGGAAAAATTCAATTGCTGGATTCCTCGACAAAAATATTTTTGAAATTCAATCAGGATGCCGAGTCCGGCATTTTGAAGTTGGCTCCAGACGGGGATATAAGACTTGATGATTTATGGAAATTGGCGGTAAAAAGCGGTTTGATGACCTACTCAGTACCCGACCTGTTACTGGATGGGAGCATTAATCTGAGTGGTGAAATATTCTTGGATATCAAGCAGCAAAAAATAATTTCATCGTCATTAAAAGGCGTTTTTAGTAATGCTGAAATAACCGCTGGAAATTTTGAGGTCAGGCAGGTTATTCCGGCCAAGGTGATTTTGAAAGGTTCGACAAATCAACTTCAGATTGATGTTGAAAATCTTCAACTGGTCAAGCCCGCACCATTATTGCTGAAGAAGTTTGCGGTAAAATTTAATGAACAGCCATCTGCGGCAGCAGTCGTATCCGGAGTATTGAATTTTGCGCCGAAACGACACGAATGGCTGAAATATTCCGGCATAAGTTTATTTTCAGAAGATTCTCCGGACGTTAAATTTCATGGTAGCTGGAATCTTAAAAACAAGGTGTGGGGTATTTGGAGTGAATCTGATGGAACTCCTTGTGAATATGTGCTGAGTTATAATGGAACAACGATTAATAGTGTGTTGTCCAAACTGGAATTCCGTGCCAGTGGAACAGGAATTGATATTAGCGAAATGAATTTATTGTCTAATGCTGGGAAGATTATGATGTTTTCCGAAAATAAGCACGCTGTTTTTAAAGATATTGGGCTGTCGGTTAAATATCATCCGGGTAGTATTTTAGAAGGACAGATAAACATCCGTGATGGCAACTTTAACCAATTTCAAATGCGTAATATTGATGTCAAATTTTCCGGTTTACTGCCGCATTTGGATGTCGCGGTCATGGCTGAAAGTGCAGCAGTGCCATTTGAGAATAAAATTATCAACTTATATAACCCTTCATTAGAAATACAAGGTGACGCAGAGCTTGGAACATTTAAAAATATTACAGTTAAAGCCAGGTTACCCAGGGTTTATGCAGAATCAATGGAATTTTCCCAAGTTGTCGCTGAAACTTCATTGGATAATGGTATTGCGCAAGGAATTGTGAATTTTAAAGACGGTACGTTAAAGCTTTCAGGAACAAAATGGTTTGCATCACAAGGGAAAATTTCCTTTAGAAACCAAAATTTCAGTTTGGACACTGCGGAAATATGGTGCTTGGGTGAAAAAATCAACAGTAAATTTGATATGGTCAAGATTAATGCCGCCAAATCTGATATAAAATGGAAAGTAGACTTGAATGCCACTGAAAGCAATTCGACGCTGGCTGGACTAATTCTTAATTCAGGTTCTCTTAATTACATTGTTGAGACCGATTATCTGACTTCGGGGTCTGATTACCGTCTGCAAGCATTTAAAGCGAATAAACTTAAAGTAGATTCAAAAACATTTGAAGCAACACTGCCAAAACTATCATTGGATAGTCTCGGGTTTAGATTCAGTGATGCTATTGTGGATATTGGAGCGTTTCGTTTACGGGATGTAAATTTAGACCAGCCGTGGAATAAAACTGGCTCTTTATCTGCCGGAAAGTTGCTGTTGAACAATCAAATGCAGGGAAAATTGAAAGCAGTTACTGCATTTGATAGCTCAAATTCATCTCTCAAAATCGATGGCAAACAAATGATCTCGGCGTTTGGGAGTTCAGAACTGATTTATAATGCAAAAATTGTTTGTTCTGGTATAGATGCGGGTTTTCAGATACCGGCATTGAATGTTGACAAAAATATTGATCTTGGTTTCCTCAATCCGGCATGGGATGAGGTTATGTTTTCAGGATCTGGCGTAATTTCCGGTAATGTCAAAGTTACTCCTGCACAATATCTATCGACCGGGGCTGTTTATTTTCAGGATGCAGCGTTTATCGGGCAGGGGTGGGGCATTAGTTCTTTGCGCGGAGATATTGAGTTCACGGATTGGTTGGGCATGGTTACCAAGCCGCATCAAAAGCTTAGTTTCGGCAATATGATCATTGACGGACTGGATTTAAATCATGGTCAAATAATTTTTCATGCTTTGGGTAATAATGATTTTCTTCTGGAGCACGCGGCGTTCAATTGTTTTGGTGGCAGTCTCAGTTCAACTGCACCGGTAAAGCTTAACTTTGCCGATGAGCGGAAGGGTATTGATTTTTTTGCGGAAAATCTTAATACTGCAACATTGTTGCGCCGTTTAGGTATTCCTGTCGCAACCGGTAATTCTCAGGTCAGCGGACGTCTTCCCTTAAGGTTCAAGGCCGGTCAGGTTTATCCTGAAAATGCAGTTTTAAATTCGTCTGATGGCAACATTCAACTCAGTGGGCTGGAGAAATTCAACGCCGGTGCTTCTCGGGAAATGCTGGAAAGCGGACAACTGCCCTTTATACAGGCGGTATTAGCGAATTTTCTTTACCGTGATCTGAAAATTATGGCTAATGGAAATATCATTAAAATTGAAGCATCAGGTCGTCCAGCAACTAAAGTTCCATTTCGGTGGAATGCCGCAAATGGACATTTTGTCAAAACTAACATTAGTGACGGTATTGACGGAGAGCTTCAGCTTGAAACCGAAATTAATACTGGCAATCTCTAAGCAGTTGCTCATTTAGAGGCTATTTACCGCCGTGAATCATTTTCATTTGTTCAATACTTATTAAGAGATAACGAGGCAAGTGAAAAAATGTCTTCCATTTGCCGCCTTTGAGGCTATGGGTCGGTTCGCCGCGTCGATTGAGATAGCCATACCATTCGCCATATTCCAAATCTCGGAAATTTTGCCATGACCATTGGTCAGTATCTGAAAAATATTTTAAAAATTTGGGGTCTCCGGTCAATCGATGCGCAAATAATGCGGCAATCATGGCTTCATTGTGGGGCCACCATAGTTTCATATCCCAGTGCAGTTCCATTGGCGGTTTGTTCAAGACATCCATAAAATAATAAATACCACCAAATTTCCGATCAGTACCAAATTTGAAAAGAGCATCAGTGATTTCAGCGGCTTTCATACATAATGCCAAATCATGTTTCTTTTCGGCGTACTGCATGATGAACCACATCGATTCCAGCCCGTGCCCGGGATTAATCATTCGACCATCGCAGGAATTCAAATCAAAACTTCCATCCGGATTGACATTTTCGAATATGATTTGAAACTCAGGATTCCAGAATTTTTCCATAACGGTAACTACCGCATTTTGGGCGTCATTGTCATATTCTTCAGTTCCGAGATTTTCACTCATTACATTACAAAGATTGCAAGAATCATGAAGTGCCCGAGCGAAAGGCGTTTCGCTCTTCCCGGCATGGCCTTGTCCCAGCGTCCCTTAGGATGGTCCAAACGCCTTATATAAGAGCGCATCGCAGAATCGGCTTCCATTCGGAATTGTTCTGCTCCGGTAGCTTTATACATTGCAGCGGCTCCCATCGCGGCAAAACAGTCTGAAAAGATGTTTGACGGTGCCGATGAAGGTTCACCACGTCGGTTCAAAGAGAAGTAATAACTGCCATCTGATGATTTGCCATTTTTTACCAGAAAATCAAAACCTCTCCTGGCAATATCCAACCATTGCGGTTTACTGTATTCGCTCATATATAAAGTCGCGAACATATAGACGATTCTCCACTGCATCCACATGTATTTTTCGCTGTCAAAGACTGAGCCGTCGCGATCCAGACAGGTGAAATAACCCCCGTACTCTTGATCTTCGCAGTTGTCTTCCCAGAACGGGACGGTGTGTTCAAGCAGCTCTTTTTCGTAACGGGTAATCGTTGAGTTGATATCCATAATATTATTCCTGATTATATTTTGAACATAAAATCAAAAAATTTAATTCAATTGGAGAAGCTTTGCAAGCGGAGATGTTATCGGGCAGCCAGAAAAAAGCTTATGATTTGTCGGAATACCATTCCGGAGTGATGCCAAGTCGGCCGATTTTGTAGTGGATAACCCTGGGCGAAAGCTTAAGATCTCTGGCTGCCGCTGACATGTTGCCGTTGTTGTGCTTAAGAGCTTCGACAATTAACTCCCGTTCATATGAATCAACCAGTGTAGTGAAAGATGCATTGCCGTTTTCAGGAAGCAGTGCCGAACCGGATTCCTTTCCGGTCTGTAGCGATGCCGGCAGATTATAACTGTGTATGCAATCGTCGCTGGCGGTTAAAACAGCCCGCTCGATGCAGTTTTCCAGTTCTCTGACGTTGCCCGGCCAATGGTAACTCATCAGCATGTTGATCGCAGGTGTTGATAGTCTGGTTACTTTCTTGTTGTAACGCAAGTTGTGTTTTTCGATGAAATGTTCAGATAATAAAATGATATCGCAACGGCGTTTGCAGAGATCAGGCATGGAAATTGGAAAGATATTCAAACGATAATAAAGGTCTTCGCGGAATTTCCCCTGAACCATGAGTTCCTCCAGATTGCGGCTGGTTGCAGCAAGAAAACGGACATTGGAGCGTAATTCCTTGCTGCTGCCGACACGCGAAAAGGTTCGTTCCTGGACGAAGCGCAGTAGCTTTACCTGGGTTGAAGGACTGAGATCTCCAATTTCGTCTAGAAACAGGGTTCCGCCGTCTGCGGCTTCAGCTCTGCCGATACGACGTTCCACTGCTCCGGTAAATGCGCCTTTTTCATGTCCAAACAGTTCGCTTTCAACCAAGTTTTCCGGCAATGCTGCACAATTAAGAGTGATAAACGGTTTGTCGGCGCGGTTGCTTAATTTGACGATGGCGCGGGCAACCAGCTCTTTGCCGGTGCCGGAACTGCCTCGGATCAAAACAGTGGCATCACTCGGAGCAACTTGACGAATTAATTCGTAAATGCCGCGCATTGTGCGACAGTTGCCAACGAGTTCGCCGGGATTGCCGGTCAACATTTCCCGCAACTGGCGGTTTTCTTCAAGCAGCACTTCATGCTCTTGAATATGTTCGAGCATTGCTGCTACCGCCTCTGCGGTAATATTACCGATAATTTCCAGGAATTTCATGTCAAGAGCGAGATCTGTTTTCGGGGTTACTATCCGGTCAATACTCAGGGTGCCGATAATACGTTCCATGTGAATAATCGGTACGCAGATGAATGCGACCTGTTCTTTGGCGTTTCGTGCCCCGGTACGGTTAAGAAAACGTTTGTCTTTTGAAATGTCCGGAATCAGGAGCGGTTTGCCGGTATCTGCGACATGACCGGTGACCCCTTCGCCGAGCATATAACGGCCGCGTTTTTTTGCAGTGGCTTCGATGCCGTGCGAAGCTTCGATGGTTAAAGTATTGCCGTGGAGCAATGTAAAAGTGCCGCGCAGCATGCCGATACGTTGGCTGAGTACTTCAAGAATTTTATTCAGCAGTGTTTCAACATCACGTTCGTGGACGATGGCAGAACTGATTTCCCGAAGTACTGCGATTTCTAATTCTATGTGTTCATTCATGGTATCCTGTCAATTTTCAGTTCACGAATTCTGGATACGGCTTCAATCGCGTGAGCCCTGTTGCCGAAAGCGGTTAATCGAAAAAACCCTTCACCACATGACCCGAAACCGATTCCCGGCGTACCGACCACCCGACATGACTCAAGTAATTTAGTCGAAAAATTCATTGAATCAAGTCCTTCAGGCAGTTCCCACCAGATATAAGGCGCATTTTCTCCGCCGTGAACCTTAAAACCGGCATTACGCAGTCCGTTGCGAATAATCGCAGCGTTTTCCATGTAATAATCAATCAGCGCCGTTGTTTCGCGACGGCCTGTGTCGGAATAGACCGCTTCGGCTGCTCGCTGAATAATATATGAAACTCCGTTGAACTTTGTACAATGGCGTCGATTCCACATAGCGTTTAACGTACCGGCGGCCTCGGGAACTACGGTGAATGCGCAACGTAAACCGGTAAAGCCGGCAGTTTTTGAGAAAGATTTGAATTCAATGGCAACTTCTTCGGCACCCGGTATTTCATAAATGCTGCCAGGTAATTCGGGATCACGGATATATGCGCTGTAGGCACTGTCAAATAAAATTATTGCATGTTTCTCATGAGCCCAGTTGACCCAGCGTGTCAAGTCGTTACGGGTTAAGGTCTTCCCGGTAGGGTTATTGGGAGAGCAAAGATAAACAATATCCACCGGTTTTTGCGGCAGTTCCGGGACAAAATCATTTTCACGAGTGCAAGGCAGCAGAATAATTTTGCGTCCTGCCATGATATTGCTGTCGCGATAAACCGGATAAACCGGGTCGCAGATTGCCGCTGTACACGAAGTGGAGAATATTTCCTGAATATTGGCGACATCGCATTTGGAACCGTCGCTGACAAATATTTCATTACGTTTGATTTTGATGCCACGGGATTCGTATTCATGCCGGATTATGGAATCAATTAAAAAGTCATAACCTTGTTCAGGACCATAGCCGCGAAATGAAGACGCTGACCCCATTTCGTCGACTGCCCGATGCATGGCCTCAATAACTGCCGGAGTCAAGGGTAAGGTGACATCCCCAATACCAAGCTTTATGATGTCAGCATCTGGGTTCAAGCGTTGAAACTCAGCGGTTTTTCTTTTCATTTCAGCAAAAAGATAATTTCCTCCTAATTCCGAATAATGTTCATTAATTTTCATGATTCCTCTGTTGTTTTGGTGATGTAAAATTTCCGTAATTATCAGTTTATATTGATTTCTCCTTGAAAAACTTCAACGGCAGGACCGGTCATGTAAACATGATTATCGTTTTCACTGTATTCGATCTGAAGTTCACCGCCATCCAGCAGAACACTGACATTACGTCCGGTACGTCCGGTCAGGAATCCTGCGACTGCCGACGCGCAGCTTCCGGTACCGCAGGCGAGAGTTACTCCGCATCCGCGTTCCCACACTCGAATTCTGATCAAATTGTGACTTAATACTTGAACAAATTCGACATTGGTTTTGCGTGGGAACAATTTGTCACATTCTATCTGCGAACCCCATTCGGCCAGTTTTATTTTGGCAACTTCGGGAACAAAGATCACTACATGCGGGTTGCCCATGGACACTGCGTTGCCGATGAATTTCCGACTGCCGACTGTAAGCTCTAAATTAAGCGCATTGTCGGAAGCACGCCCGGTTACAGGAATTTCGCCACGCAATAAATGCGGTTCTCCCATATCGACACGGACAGAGTCATTTTCGAGGACCGTCGGGCGAATGATTCCGGCGCGGGTATGGAGTTCATATTCGCGTCCCGAAACCAGTTTACGGTTTTTTATGAATAACCCGACACAGCGGGTGGCATTGCCGCACATTTCAGTTTCTGAGCCATCAGAATTATAAATGCGCATTTCAAAGGCATTTCCACCTAAATGTCGCACCGAGACCAGTCCATCCGCGCCGATTCCGAAGTGACGGTCACACACGCGATGAGCAATTGCTGCCAGTTCGCAATTAGGGTTCTCGTTATAATTAATAATTACAAAATCATTTCCAAGTCCATGCCATTTATAAAATTTCATTCTTTTTCCCATTATTTGATAAATTTTTATCCACCATCTGCGCGATTTTTCGAGCATGATCCATTGCTTTTACGACCAGTGACTGACCGGTTGCCGCGTCGCCGCAGATATAAAATCCTGGTATTTCACCTTCAACCCGCGATTTGTCCGTTGTGAAGCCCAGGGCCACCAATACTAAGTCTGCCTCAATATATTGTTCTGTGTCTAGCGCTTCACGAAATTTCAAAGGTTTTCCTTCGGCTGAGAACTCCCACTCGACTTTAGCTAATTGGACTCGTTTTACGTTCCCGTCTGCGCCTTCAAAACTTTTGGTCAGGCTACTCCACAGCCTGGTGGTACCTTCCAGATGGCTGGAAGAAGTTTTTAGCTGGTAAGGCCAATCCGGCCATGGAGTTGATTCCGAACGACACTCCGGTGGCTGCGGCATAATTTCGACTTGAACAGTGGCCTTGGCGCCTTGACGCAACGCTGTGCCGATACAATCGCTTCCGGTATCGCCACCGCCGATTATCATAACTTTTTTATTTTTGGCGTTAATCAGCAATTCTGAAATTTCGCCGGCATTAAATCGATTTTGTCCGCCAAGGAAGTCAAGCGCAAAATGAATGCCGTTGAGTTCCCGACCGGGGATATCCAAATTTCTTGGTGCTGGAGCACCGGCGGCGATAATTACCGCATCAAAACGGTTGCGCAAATAATCAATTTTAATATCTTGCCCGACTTCGGTGGCGCATTCAAATTTGATTCCGGACTGCTTCATCAGATCAAGCCGACGGTCAATAATGTTTTTTTCGAGCTTGAAATCAGGGATTCCATAGCGCAACAGACCGCCGGGCGCGGCATTCTTTTCATAAACGATAACCGCATGACCGCACCGTGAAAGCTCATCAGCAACAGCCAGTCCAGCCGGACCGCTTCCCACTACCGCAACGTTGCAACCGCTGTTTCGGCGCGGACTCACCGGGGTAACCCAGCCGTTGTTGAACGCGGTCTCAACAACCGCTTTTTCGAGTTGCCGAATCATTACCGGAGAGCCGTTGATTCCTCTTGTACATGAAGCTTCGCAAAGCGCAGGACAGATCCTTGATGTGAATTCCGGGAATTGGTTGGTGCTACTCAAAATATCCCAGGCTAATCGCCATTTGCCGGCAGCGACGGCCGCATTCATTTCCGGAATAACAT
>JAAYPP010000227.1 GCA_012519765.1 Lentisphaerota bacterium | reverse complement strand
AGTATTCCAAGCATGCTTCGTTGCTCGAGAATAGTTCCTCGAACTCAAACAGATTTTTGGGGTAGTCATACATATACTCATAATCTACATCTTGTGGTTGGTTGCGTCAAGTGCATACCCCAGATTTATTTATACCTATATATATAGATAAAAATCATCCGTCTTATCCGTCTGGCAGGAGAAAAAATGGTTAGAAAATTAAACTTATCAAAAAAGTTATTTAAAATAACTCGCCCGGAGATTAGGGCGGAGCCGCCAGTCCGGGCAAAGCCATCACCCGAGGCGGTTATCCCCGTTATACCCGAGCCAGGCGAACCGTTAGCGTTCTGCACGGCGTGTCAGGCATGGCAGCCGATGCGCTGGCGGTTACCTGCCGAACGCGGCAAGCGATGCGAAACGTGGTTCCGGTGTGCCGTCTGCGGCTGTGAGGAACTAAAGATCAGGTATAAATCCCCATCGAGATCGTAAGGCGATAAATGCCGCAAAATCCAACGGTTCCTTCCTGGCGATATCAGGGAAGAGGGTCGGGGAAGCAGTCAGGCTGTTAAAGACACTTGCTTGCAGCTGATAAAAAAATATTAGGCTTTGACAATCAATGCTTTACGGCAACAGAAAATCCTCGTAGTTTTCTGGCGTCAGAATTTCAGTTTTTGCCTCGGGATAGGCGTTCATGAATGTTTTGGGAAACTTTACTTTTGTTTTAGTATTTGATTTTATTTCCCAAGCATACAAGTTCCCTTGCGTCTCTTCGAGATAATCTATCTCGTGGTTTTGCGGAGCCATGGTGCGCCAAAAGAACGGGCACGGAGCAAATGGGGTGTTGATGTTTTTCTTTAGCCGCTCAAGAATTAGATAATTTTCCCACATGCCGCCAGCATCGCTTCTGGACGCAAGCGGAGTAAAATTATTGATGACGGCATTTCTGATGCCGAGGTCATAAAAGAATATCTTGAATCCCTTCTTGATTTCGTTACGCAAATTGCCGCTGTATGCCCTAAGTGGAAATACAATATAGCACTTTTCCAGCAAGTCAATGTAGCGTGCAATGGTTTTACTGTCGGTTCCGATTAAACCGGCAAGCTCGTTGCAGTTAACCTCTGAGCCAATCTGCATGGCAAGGGCTTGAATAAGCTTGTCAAGGATACTGGTGCGTCGGAGGCCGTCTAATGCGTAGATATCTTTAAAAAGGTAGCTTCCAGCAAGTTCATTAAGGCGTTGTGGCTCGTCACCCGGATGGTCGACGATATCAGGGTAACAACCGTAAAGCATACGTTTTTCGCGCTCTTGTTTTTCTTCGAAAAAACCGTGTTCATCGCACAGTTCGCCAAATGAAAAAGGAAGCAGACGATACTCAAATTTTCGTCCGGTCAAGGGTTCGGCGGCGCGGTTCATCAGTTCAAAGGCGGAAGAACCGGAAACGATAAGTTGAACTTCCGGTAATTCATCGGTAACCAACTTTAAGGAAAGCCCGATATTGTCGATACGTTGAGCTTCGTCCAGTACCAGTATTTTACGATTTCCGATTAATCGTTTCCAACCGGCAGTGGTAATGCCATCAAGTGTATTGCGAGTATCCGGATTGTCACCGTTCATCCAAAGAACGTCTTCTCCGTATTCTGAGGTCAGATGCTTGAGTAACGTCGTTTTCCCACACTGGCGAGGGCCATATACAATCAATGCCTTTCCGGTAAAAAGACGACGTTTCAGTTCCGGTTCCAAAGTTCTGTTTATGTATTTCATAATCGCCTCATACTTTACTTTAAATGGCTCTAAAACCTAAAATACATCAGTATTTTTGGTTTTCAAGTCTATAATTCAAGAAAATAAACTAAAAGAAGGAGAATTTATCTTATGAAAATTTTGTACTCGGACGTAAAACATTACGAACGCACCCCAAAACCAAGCATCAAAGATGCAAACACAGATGTTTATGCAGTCCATGAGGCTGGTCATTTTGTTGTTGAAACTTATTTGTCAGAGCGTCAACCATTTCAAACAAGCCTTTATCCTGATAAACATCTGGGCATAATGATGCCTTCAAGTGCGGCGAAAGATCTATTCCACCTTACCAGTGTTTCGATGGCTGGGTATGCAGCAGAGTCGCTGTGGAAATACGGCGAACATAAACCTGATGAAGTTGGTGAGTTTTTAACCGAAAGCTCGCTTGATTATGAGAACACGCTTTATGTGATGAAAGCTGCAACGGGTATTGAACATGTGACTGAAGACATGCTGCGCTACGTCTTAGACTGTTTCAACTATGCTCAGGCAATACTTTTATTGTACCATGATAAACTCGTAAACATTGCTAATGAACTTGACGATAAAAAAGATATTTCATACGACAGGGCTTTTGAAATCTGCCGGACCTGGCTAAAAAACGGTGGAGAACCATTTATCAAACCGTATAAGAGTTTATCGCAGACCGAGAAAAAAGAATTCAAGGCCGAGGTGAAAAAGATGCTCGCTGTATTCAGGTTATAGAATATAGCAAACTTACTGCCAACTATTAAGCAAAGCCATTTGCTATAAGGAAGATAGAGAGCTTTGTATACGGTAGCTAAAAGCTCTCTGTAGGGTGAAAACAATAAAACGAAAGGATTCTGTATGATAGACAACAATGAAAAAACGGTAATGAGCCAACTGGCGGCATTACGAAAAGCTTCAATTGAAGAACTCAAAGAACGCTGGTGCGACTTTTACGGCACTGAACCACCTAAGCTCGGCAGGACTTTTTTAATGAAGCGCCTTGCATATCGTATTCAGGAAATCTACTATGGCGGTCTGACAAAAGACGATCGGGAGAAAATTGCTGAGATTAACCGCAAGCTGAACAAGGAAAAAGAACGCACCAGTTCAGCCAGTAAAATCCTGCCAGGTACAAGATTTGTCCGGGAATGGAACGGCGATGAATATACTGCCATAGCCTGTGAAAATGGTTTCGAGTATGAAGGCAAGGTTTACCGTTCATTATCGGCAATTGCCAATAAAATTACCGGTACGAACTGGAATGGGTTAGTATTTTTCGGACTGAAAAAACGCGGGTCCGTACGACGGACAGCGAAGTAATTATGTTACACTCAGAGTTAGTGTTTCGTGTAAAAATAAAGCTATTTGAACAACATAAAGGTTATAGAAAACATGGATGAAATTAAAAAAGTAAGATGTGCGATTTATACGCGCAAGAGTCATGAGGACGGCTTGGAACAGGAATTTAACAGCCTTGATGCTCAATATGAAGCAGCTGAGAATTATGTAGCAAGTCAGAAGTTCAAGGGCTGGGAGGTGCTCCCGGAACGTTACGATGATGGCGGATTTTCAGGAGGTAACACCTCGCGTCCAGCTCTGCAGCGGTTGATGGATGACGTAAGGTCTGGTAAAGTGGATATTGTGGTGGTTTACAAGCTTGACAGGTTGTCGCGCTCATTACTGGACTTTATGAATCTGGCCGACTTCTTTGAACAGCATAGCGTTTCTTTTGTAAGTGTGACGCAGGATATAAACACCTCGACTTCTGCCGGACGTATGATGCTCAATATTCTGATGACTTTCGCGCAATATGAGCGGGAGGTTATTGCCGAACGTATCCGCGATAAAATCGCCGGAGCAAAGCGCCGTGGCAAACACTGCGGAGGGATGCCGGTACTCGGGTATGATACTGACAAGGATACTAAAAAGCTGGTAATAAATGAAGAGGAAGCGGAGCTTGTCAAGCTGATTTATGATTTGTATTTGCAGCATGCATCAGCGAAGCAGGTTGCCATTGAGTTGAACAAGCGCGGACTCCGTACTAAAAGCTGGATTACCAGAAAAGGCAAAAAGCGCGACGGTAATGTGTTTACCGGACAGCAGGTAAATTCTACATTAAATAATGTGCTGTATATCGGAAGAATAAAGCATCGCGACAAAACCTATGAGGGCGAACATGAGGCGATTATTGATAAAAACACATGGAATGAGGTACATCAACTGTTGAAGGGCAATCTGGTTGCCAGTGTGTCGAGTAAAAATGCCACATTTTCAACCTTTAAAGGTCTGCTGCGTTGTGGATATTGCGGCGGGGCCTTGGGCATCACATACACGCAAAAGAAAGCCAAACGCTACTACTATTACATCTGCCGCAAAGAGGAAAAGCATATCGATAACTGCTGTCCACTGGTACGAATTCCCTGTGGCGATATTGAAAAAGTTATTATCCATGAGCTTGGCAGGTTATTTCGTACGCCAACTATGCTGTTGAATATCAGCAATGCCACGCCTGAGCTGGAAACCAGTCAGATTGCGGAAGTGTTCAGCTCGATTGACTTTTTCTGGAGTGAAATGTTTCCCGGCGAGCAGACCCGACTGGCAAGACTGTTGGTGGAGAATGTCATCGTGTTCCGCGACAAACTCCATATCAACATCAAGAAGCCGGGACTCGAGGCAATAGTCCGTGAATTGGAAATTGATGGCGATACAGACATAAATAATCTAGACGATGAACTGGTAACATTGACTGTGCCGTTGAAAATAAAGCGTCAACACGGACGCAAAATAATCATTTCACCGAAGACCGACACGCAGGAATTAGATCCATTGGCAAAACGTCTGGCTCAGGCGCACCAGTGGAACAATATGCTCATTTCCGGTGAAGTTACCTCTGTTAAAGATCTGGCGAATCGACTGAATCTGGATAGCGCCAAGGTCGGACACACCATTCGGATGACTACACTTGCGCCAGAACTTCAGCACGCCGTTCTAAGCGGTAATTGCCCAGCAGGGTTAAACACAAATACCATTCGTAAAGCCATTCCCGAGGATTGGCTGGAGCAGATGAAGATATATCAATAGGGTTAAAACTTAAAAAATAAAATTTTTTATTTTAAGATGGTGTTATTTTTTAAAATAAGGAAATTTTTTATTTCAAAAATATAGAAATTTATTGAAAGGACTGGGAGTTTGTTTTTCCGCAACATGGTTCTCCAAAATTTTAAAAGCCGAAGGTCGTTGACCTTTGACAACAGAGAGCAGAGAGCAAAATAGGCGAGAAACAGGTAAAACAGGTGCGCTCTCTGTTAAAGCATAGAGTGTGACACAATCTGCAAAAGTCTTTGGCACAAGGGGATATAGCGATAATAAAAAAGCCGGTCAAAATGACCGGCTGAATAATTTTGGTAGCGGGGGTAGGAATCGAACCTACGGCCTTCAGGTTATGAGCCTGGCGAGCTACCACTGCTCCACCCCGCAATATGAAACAAAGAAATAATATAGTGATGGTTGCTGATTTTGCAAGTAAAAATTACATAAATGAAGAATAATTCATAAATATGTTAATTGAAAAAGTAAACGCCTCATGAAAAACTGGAGTTGTGCATTCACTCTTACAAAAAGAGATATGTGCATTTAGTGTTACAAAACAAGAATAGTGCATTTGGTGTTACAAGTGAGATATTT
>JAAYPP010000226.1 GCA_012519765.1 Lentisphaerota bacterium | reverse complement strand
CGTGCCAGGTCTGCGCCGAAAATCATCGCTCCATTCAAAATTACGATTAAGGTAAGTGGTTCGTTCCCATAAAATCGCGAAATATCCGTTCCCATTTCAGTGATTCTAACCGCAATATCGCGTTCACTGATTAGTTGACGGGTTCTCAGGTGAAATGGTGGTTTGGGCATGGTTTTTCTCTTGTTTTAGTTCTGATTCCAATAGTAAACTCTGATTTTGCAGCTTGATGTTCGTCAGCTTCATTTGAGTTTCAGCAAGCTCTTGTTTCAGCTTTTCGAGTTGTTGCGATAACTCCGGTATTTTGGCCGCTTCTTTTTGTGATGTAACAAGTTTTTCACGCAATTCAGCGACAACGGCGTTCTGATTCTTGATGCTTTCGCGCAATTCAGATAAACGATTTTCTTTTTCTTTATCGGAGAGAGACAATGATTTGCGCTCAATTTCCAGCCTGACAATAACTTCATTACGTTCTTTTAGCTGTTCTTTCAGGATTGACACATCGGTAGCTTCTATGTTCTTTAACTTCAATTCATGTTCAAGTTCAGCAATCTTTTCTCTGCGTTCATTTACCAGTGCTGACTGCCGTCTGTTTTCGTTCTGGGCAAGTTTTAATGTTTGTTCAAATTCATAAATAGTATTCTGCAGCGAGGCAATATCCTCCGGATCGTTAAATTTGATTTTTGCTTTGTAATAATATCTTTTTTCTGCCGCTTCAATCCATTTGCGGACGTCATGGCGTTGCGCCGAATGAGGTTCGATTTCCAGAAAACGCCGGTAATGAAAAATTGCACTCAGCTGGTCATCCAGGTTTTCTTCGCATAATGCGGCCATGGCCAGGTGTGCAGGAGCAGAGTCAGGACGTACTTTAAGATAACGTTTCAAGTATTCAGATGCTTCTGAATATTTTCTGCTATCGTGAGCTTTTCGATATTTTACAAACAAAGGATGAGAGGTTTCATTGGGACCGTCGTTGCAGCCGATGATAAACAGCATGACAAAAAGTATTACCAAAAAAGTTTTCGGCATTGAGCCAATTGCATATCCTTTCGCCCGCGGCGTAACGATGTTCGCATGAAGTTTTGTAATTAGTTTCATATATTATTTTTCAACTTTGATTAAGTAAAACAGCCGCTCCGCATACGGCTGCGGTTTCAACACGCATTATCCAGTTGCCGATTCGGCATGGCTGAATCCCGGTCGAATAGAGCAAGTCTTCTTCTTCTGGAGAAAAACCACCTTCAGGTCCTACCATCCAAATAATTTCACTGGCATCAATTGCCGATTGCAGTTTGTTTCCAGAAGGCGCACCGAAAAAAGCGTTTCCCTGATTGCGGTAATATATCGCCAAGGCATCTTTCAAGCAAGCCACAGGTGTTAATTCCGGTATAAACGGATTACGAGATTGTTTGCAGCCTTCGCGCAAAATATTTATCCAGCGTTCCGGGGTGTTTTCGTGGCGGGGAATCGCTACGGAACGTTCGGTCAACAACGGAGTAATTGTCCAGACTCCGATTTCTGCACATTGACGGAGCATTTGCTCCATTGGATTGCGGCGAGGCACCGCGACCATCAAATGTAATTTTGTAGTAGGTTCCGGGTGGATTGTGCGATTTACGATAAACAGACGGCGTTGACCGGTAATTTCTGCCAGCGCGGTAGTGCCTTTCCCGTCCGATAATCCAATTTGTTCGCCTTCGCGGCCGCGGAGCGTTTTGAATAAATGTCTGGAATCTCGATCTTCAAGTTCTACTATACCGCCGGTTTCCGGGATGTTTAAACAGTAGAATCCATGCATGACCAAGCTCCTTATAAGCGAATTTCTCGTTAAAATACTGTCGCAGATTGTTTTTTCAACCAAACAGCGAATGACGTAATTCTAATTTTATTTTGAAAAATGCAGTCGGCTCATTGAGTCGCAAACTATTTTGACATAAATATTGCAACAATGCGGTCGTGACTGACTGGATAGTTTTTTTAGGTCAAAGAATTATTTTCTTCGTATTATCTCTGCCGGGAATATGGAATTTCTTATTTAGAAGCACTATTTTACTGATTCAATTATCAATTTTATGTTGATTGAAGTAATCATTAAATAGAACGTTAACACATTGAGGAGAAAGCTAATATGGGAGAAAAAATCAGAATTGCAATTGCGGGATATGGCAATGTTGGCAGGGGAGTAAAAGCGGCAATAGAAGCATCTTCTGATATGGTTTTGTG
>JAAYPP010000225.1 GCA_012519765.1 Lentisphaerota bacterium | reverse complement strand
TAAAGATATATCCACTGGATAATAGCGATGGTAGTGAAAATAGACAGCAGAATCAGAGAGTATTTTTTTGAATCAGACGAAAAAATAGTTTTCGGTGCCGGAAGAACCAGCAGCAGACGAAAAATACAGAGTGAGCCGATGGCGATAACCGCACAAATCGTCCAGAAGTTATAAGCAAAAAAGAAAAATGGAATTAATAACAAAGCCGGCACCATTGCCTTGGTCAATTGTTCCAGCCCGAAACGTTTTTGCAGAAACATCAGCAATGCACATGGAGCAATAATGAAAAATAATTCGATATATACCGGGGGCGGTTCGAATAATGTCTTAAAATAAAGCGTTTCAGTCAGGCGGCACCCGAATAAAATCTGAGCTGTGAAATAACCTGTAACAGCCGATGAAATTATCAATAAAAGCAAACACACAATTTTCTTCAATATCTTATCTCCGATAAAAAGGGTTTTAAAATTTGCGCGCGCATTATGCGCGCGCGAATTTTAAGAATCAACTTGCAAAGAATTATGTTGTATACTCCGCATTTATTTTTACATATTCATACGAGAGATCGCTGGTCCATACGTTGTAATCAACGCTTCCTGCATTCAGATTGCATTTGATAGTGAATTCCCTGCCGGCCATCTCTGCCGCCAGTTCTTTTTCAGGCGTCCCGGCATCCTGACCTTTTTTAATGACAGGTTTCGAGTTGTAATAAACATCAACTTTTTCCGGCTCGAAAATTGCGCCGGAATAACCAAGTGCCGCCGCGACGCGTCCCCAGTTGGGATCGCCGCCGAACCAGGCGGTTTTACAGAGCATGGAATTGGCGACCGCCTTGGCTGCTTTCTCCGCATCGACGCGACTTGCAGCGCCGTGAATTTCAATATTAACCAGCTTGGTTGCGCCTTCGCCGTCTTTGACCATGGCGACAGCTAATTTTTTTAACAACGCACTCAGTGCCTGTTGGAATAATTCCGCATTTGTCGAGTTTTGCTGTATGGTAATTCCGGATTTGCCATTGGCCATGATGATGCAACTGTCGTTGGTGCTCATGTCGTTGTCAATGGTGATCCGGTTAAACGACAGATCAACTCCGATACCGAGCATTTTCGCCAGCAGAGAGTTTTCTATCCTGGCATCGGTGGTGATGTAGCAGAGCATGGTCGCATGCGGTAACACCATTTTGGGCGAAATCATACCGGCGCCCTTGGTCATTGCGCCGATTGATACGGGCTTGCCGTCAATAGTGAACGTCACCGCCGCGGTTTTGGGAACGGTATCCGTTGTCATGATGGCGCGTGCGGCATCTGATCCGCCGTCATTACTCAATGCGGCTGCGGCAAGCTCAATTCCCTTAGCGATTTTTGCCATATTGAGCTGGACACCGATTCTGCCGGTAGAAGAAACCATTACCGCGTCTGGCGTCAAACCCATTTTTTGCGCTGTCATCTGACAGGTCTTTTCCGCGTTTTCAAGGCCAATACGACCGGTACAGGCATTGGCATTGCCGCTGTTGACGATAATGGCCTGAACAAACTTACTGTCCAATACCCGCTTCCGGTCAACCTGAACCGGTGCTGCCGCGAATAGACAACTGGTGAATGCACCGGCGAAATTGGCAGGAATTTCCGAAAATATCAGTGCCATGTCGGCTTTACCGCTGGCTTTCAATCCCGCAGTTACTCCGCATGCCCGGAAGCCCTGCGGCGTGGTGATGCTTCCGTTTTCAACAAACTTAAAAAAATCATTCATCGACTTTTCCTCCGAAGTTTGCTTTGACGTTAATGGCAATTCCGCCGCGTGGTCTGAATACCCCGATAACTTCGGCGCGGCGCGGTTTGCATGCCGCTACCACTGCGTCCAGAATTGTGTTGACCACCTCTTCGTGGAATGAATTATGATTGCGGAAAGAAAAGAGATAGAGCTTAAGCGATTTGCTTTCAATACATTTTTTGTCTGGAACATAGCGCAGGGTAAGCGCTCCGAAATCAGGCTGTCCGGTAACCGGACACAATGAGGTGAATTCAGGACAATCAAAGGTGATCAGATAATCACGGTCTGGAAAAAGATTTTCAAAAGTTTCCAGCTTCGCTTTCTTCGGACTATCCGGGTAACTGGTCCCCGACGACTTAAGCAAGGTTAAATCGGCGAAACGTTGTTTGCCTTCAGGGCTATTTTTTTTCATAACATTTGCTCCATAGCATTGAATTTACAGAAGGAATGGATAATGTAACATTCGAAAAGAAAATTGTAAGACTTAAATCTTGATTTTCTTTACCGGACAGATATATTTGACTTTGTTATTCGGAAGCAAACTGTAAATCAAAACAGAAAGGCGATTTTAATGAAATATTTTGGAAAGTTGATGATGGCGGGAATTGTCCTGGGAATTGTAATTTCAACTGGAAATATCTCTGCAGGTGAACTGCCGAAGAGCAATCCGCTGGTTAAACTCGGACGTGGTGTGTCCAATGTGGCATTCGGTCCGCTCGAATTGCTGATCCGGCCCTATGATGTCAATCATACGATGGGCGGTATTCCCGCACTGACTTATGGCGTTTTTAGTGGAATTTTGCACACTGTAGTTCGTGAATGCGTCGGTGTGTTTGAAATCGCGACTTTTTATATGCCGCTTCCGGGTTGTTCCGATGATCCGCTGGAAACCGGAACTTGGGGTTATGGCCCCATCCTTTATCCGGAATGGGTAGTGGATACCGAACACAATGCGTTCAATTTCTTTTATCCCAAAGATTCAATTGTCGCTCCCTGATTTTACTACGATAATGATTTTTTGCTAAAACCCGCTTCGGCGGGTTTTTTGTTTTTGGTGGTTTGGCTGGCGACATGAATAGCTGGAGTCAGAAACAAATTAGCAGTTTGCGCTTTTCTTGCATCGGAAAGCATTCTGTAAATATTAAACTGCAAATGAGCTGACTTTTAAGGATATAGCACAACAGCTGTTGGGAATAAAAAGACTGTAAAATAACAATACTTAACTTTGTCATACTAACGTTGGTGTTAAGGCTGATGGACGTAAGCCGATTCGGACAACTCAT
>JAAYPP010000037.1 GCA_012519765.1 Lentisphaerota bacterium | reverse complement strand
CTTATTCTTTGCGCCTGAGCAGTGTCAACGGATAATGGTGGGCATCGTCGGTCGAATCGAGTTTTTCCAGTTTATCAATACCGTCTAGTTTTAGCATCTTTTTATGGTAATAATCCGAATCAGCGATTATAAATTTAAACTTGAATTGCCGTGTTTCAGAATCGTAAATATCTTGCAAACGGCATCGTTCATAATCGCGATTGACGAAGAAAACCGCTTCGTCAACCCATGAGCCGATATAACCGATAATTGCCTCCGACGGCAATAACGGTTGTATCCGCAGACAAAAATCCTTGGTAGACCGGGTGCGATTGGAAATCGGGTCCAGGCAGAGATAATAAAAACCGAAAAGCATCATCAGAAATGCCATGAAAAAAACAAACGCGCCATGTGATGATCCTTTGTGCAGTAAGTGTCCGAGCATAAAAAGAACTCCCAGCGTGATGACGGCAAAAAACAGAGTAAGCCAGGGCGAGTCGGAAAAAATTTCCAGATAGTCTCTGAATACCATGCCGTCGCGGGCAGCCAAATGCGGCACGCGCCCGTCAATAATCATCGCAGCCAATTGAGTCAGCCAACCGAAGATGATGGCAATCCAGGCCGCAACCGTTAAAATGGAAATTCCAATCCAGACCTTGATCCAGTGTCGTGAAATCTGATGGCTTTTTCTCAGCTCAATCGCGATGTAGCGCCCAATGAGCACTGCCAACGCGGGAAACAGCGGCAAAATATAATCCCCCCGCTTGATGAACGACAATGAAAAAAATCCAAAAATCGCCAGTACCCAAATCAGCAGAAACCAGGTCTCATGCCGTAAATTCCGCCACGAACGGCGATATTGCCAGAGCAGCGGAAACACCAGAAGCGACCACGGTAGTGCCATGCCGAACAATTTAGGGAAATAGTAGAAAAATGATTTGCGCCTTCCCTCGCAAAAAGTAGTTTGAATTCCCAGAAAACGGTCCAGATTCTGTACCCAGAAGAATTCAGCGAAAAAGTTTTCATTACTGCGGCAACATTCAAAAATCAGCCACGGCACACAGATGACCAGCCCGATTATGATTCCTGAAATCGGCTTCAGCTGCCAGAGCATCTGGAACGATTTGCGGAAGTCCCATTCCATAATAATCAAAATCAGCACCGTCAACCCGGCCAGAAAAACGGTTACCGGCCCTTTGACAGCAATACTGATTGAAATGACAATATAAAACAGATAAAGCAATGCGTTTGCCTGTCGTTTGCGGAAGTACCCTTCATAAAGCAGAACCATTGCGAACGCGTAAAAAGCGCATAATACTATATCGATACGGGCGATTCGCCCGAGATTGACAAATCCGAACATAGTGGCAAGGACATAGCCGGAAATATAGCCGGACAGCGGATTGTAAATTCTCATTCCCAGCCAGGCGGCGCAGACAATAGATACGAGCGCGGCAAGCACCGAGGGAAGGCGGACACTGAATTCATTGACTCCGAAGACTTTTCCCGATATGGCATAGAGCCAATAGCAAAAAATCGGTTTTTCATTTTCCGGCTCGCCTTTAATTTCTATTTTTCCATAATTGCCGGACTGTATCATATTACGGGCGATAATGGCGGCACGCCCTTCCTGGGCCGAATAAAGACCGTCGGAATGAATATTTATGAAAAAAATAAAACTTGAATAAAGAATCAGCAAAACCCACATTGCTTTACGATTGGACAAGAACTTTTCAAAATCCATAAGACACCTTATATTTAGTAATATTTATGAGCATTGTCATTTACAGTAATTTCTTATCAACAAGCGCTTTAACAACAATTACACTCCAATTTGTCACGGCTTCAGGATTACGTTATCAATAAGGCGGGTCTTGCCGAAAAAAGCCGCGACCGCAACCAATATTTCAACGGTTTCCAGATGTACCGGGCGCAGCGTTTCGGCGTCCAGAATTTCGACATAGTCAACCGTACCGCCGGCAGAACTGATTTTGGATTTAATAACTTCAGTGTCAAGGTTTTCCGGAGTCAGCGACAGCAAAGTTTGTGAAATCACCAAAGCTCTGCTCCGCTCATCTGCCGAAAGAAAACGGTTTCTCGAACTCATGGCCAGCCCGTCATCTTCTCTGATCAGCGGCGCGATAATTATCCGCACCGGAAAATTAAGATCACGTACCATCCTTCGGATTACCAATGCCTGCTGTGCATCTTTTTGTCCGAAAACCGCGACATCAGGCAAGATCGCGTTAAAAAGTTTGGCGACTACTGTCGTTACACCGCGAAAATGCCCCGGTCGGCTATTGCCGCATAACGGACGCGAAAGGTCTTCTTCGGTAACCCAAGTGCTGTGGTCGGAAGAATACATCGCGGTGTTTTCAGGCGCAAACAAAACCGCAACATTATGCTGTTCGCATATTTCACAGTCTCTCTTGAAATCGCGGGGATATCTGTCCAGGTCTTCATTGGGGCCGAATTGTGTCGAATTGACAAAAACTGACACTATCGTCAGATCTGCTTCCGAATTGGCGCGTTCAATCAGGCTGATATGCCCTGAATGAAGAAAGCCCATCGTCGGTACTGCTGCAATGGTGAGCCCGGAACGATGGGAATTTTGCGCAAAAATCTGCATCTCTGAAATCGTGTGAATGATTTTCATGCTGTAATTTTCTCTCTATAAAAGATCTGATCCGGACAGGCGTCCGATCGAACGATTTTACTTGACAGTGACCATCCAGTCATGGGTATCGCTGATTTCACCGTACTGAATGCCGGTCATCCGCTCATATAGTTTTTTCAGTACCGGCCCGATATTTTCAGTGTCGTAACTGTAAACTTTATCATGATCTATGATTCTTCCAATTGGAGTGATGACCACGGCAGTCCCGCAGGCACCGACTTCGGCGAAATTGGCAAGCTCAGATTTGTGAATGCGACGGCGTTCAACTTTTATTCCCATTTCTGATGCCAACTCCATAAGGGATTTGTTGGTGATGCTCGGAAGAATTGATGACGATTCCGGAGTAACATAAACCCCGTCTTTCGTTATCCCGATAAAATTACTGGTACCGAATTCATCAACAAAAACATGTTCTTTAGGATCAGTGAACAATGGCACCTGACAATGTTGGTCTTTGGCATTCTTTGCCGGCAACAGGCTGGCGCCATAATTACCGGAACATTTTATTCTACCCGTTCCCAGTGGAGCGGCACGGTCAAAATCGGAAATCATCATTGCGTCGACCGGCTTGATCCCGCCTTTATAGTAGGGCCCGACCGGCATAACCATAATCACCAATTCATATTCGCTGCTCGCCGCGACACCGATAGTCGGAGCAGTTCCAAATGCTACCGGACGGATATACATCGAACCGCCGGTACCGTATGGCGGGACATAATCAATATTGTCTTTAACCACAGTTCGCATCGCTTCCACAAGTTTTTCTTCAGGAAATTCCGGCATGAGCAGGTGCTTTAACGAGTCGTTCATGCGCCGGGCATTTTCCAATGGCCGAAATATTCTGACTTGGCCGTCCTTGGTACAAAAGGCTTTTTGGCCTTCAAAACATGCCTGGCCGTAATGTAGCACTTGCGCTGCAATCGACATCGTGATATTATAGTCTTCAGTAAGACGACCTTCATTCCATTGACCGTTTTTATAAGAAAAGCGGATATTAGAGCGGGTAGGGAAAAATTCAAATCCTAGTTTTGTCCATTCAATATTCATAAAAAAAATCCGTAATGTAGATAAAATTAGTTGAAAATTATGCGGTACATCCTTTAATATAACATTTGCATTAACATTAATCAATGTTAAGTTAAAACCCATTATTAATTAAGAATTCAACCCAAAATTAATAACTTAAAAACGGTGAGATTATGAGATTTTCCAGATTGTTCATGAGTATGTTCCTCGCAGTGGCTGTCGGATTGGTATTTACCGGTTGTGACAACACTACCCCTGTCGAATTAGGCAAAATTGCCGCTCCGGTTGACGGCGAGCCGGATCCTAGCCTTGTGCTGGATGGCATTGACGGTACTCCCGGCGGAGCATTAAGCGGGATTCAAAATGGACAGGGAGGCGTTCCCGGTGGTTGGGGAACCGGCGCTGAAGATTCGTCTCTTGCCGCCCGCAATGGGGATTTCGCCCCGGTTCCTGGTTTGAAATTTGAACCGATTTATTTTGAATACGACCGTTCTGATCTGCGTTCCAGCGAAATTGCAAAATTGCAAAAAGTTGCCGATTTTATGAGGGCGCACTCAGATCTGGGTTTGATTGTTGAAGGACATTGTGATGACCGCGGCAGCGAAGAATATAACCGTGCCCTTGGTGAACGCCGGGCCATTTCCCTGCGCAATCAGCTGGTCAAAATGGGTGTTCCCGATGAAAATATGAAAACTATTAGTTACGGTAAAGATCGTCCGGCAGTACCTGGAACTTCTGCTGATGCCCGTGCCAAAAACCGTCGCGGAGAAACTATTCCAGCCAGAATGCAGTAAATTCCGGTCGGATTTGTCTTATCTTCACTCCCCGGGATTTTTCCACCCGGGGTTTTTAATTTTAAGCAACCATCCAACCCCAAAAAGGAAACAATAAAAAATGAGTAAAATACACGCAGAACACGTCTTTACTTCGGAATCAGTGTCTGAAGGGCATCCCGATAAAGTTTGCGACCAGATTTCTGATGCGATTTTAGACGCCTGCCTTAAAGATGACCCGGAAAGCAGGGTCGCTTGTGAAACTCTTACCACCACTGACCTGATCGTGGTATCCGGCGAAATCACCACCAAATCCAAAGTCAATTGGGAAAAAATCGCCCGTGACGTCGTAGCTGAAATAGGCTATAATGACGCTTCGGTCGGATTCTCTGCCGAAACCTGTAAAGTTATGATCTGTATTCACAAGCAGTCGCCGGATATTTCTCAGGGTGTTACTGCCGAACAGAGCCAATTTTACGAACAGGGCGCAGGCGATCAGGGTATGATGTTCGGCTATGCCTGTAATGAAACTGAAGAATTAATGCCGGCAACGATTCTTTATTCGCATCGTATAGTTGCGGAATTGGCACGGCGTCGTCATGATGAGCCGGAGAAGTATTCTTTTCTCCGTCCCGATTCAAAAAGCCAGGTTTCAATTCTGTATCGCAAAGGCAAACCGGTTAGAGTGGAAAACGTAGTAGTTTCACATCAGCATACCCCCGATATGAAAATCGAAGATTTGACCGCGTTGGTCAAAGAAGTTGTCGTCCAAGTTATTCCTGCTGAATTACTTCACGACGGGATCAAATATTTTGTCAACCCGACCGGCAGATTTGAAGTCGGCGGACCGCATGGCGATACCGGGCTTACCGGACGCAAGATTATCGTTGATACCTATGGCGGTGTCGGCTCGCACGGCGGCGGTGCTTTCTCCGGCAAAGATCCTTCCAAAGTTGACCGTTCAGCAGCTTATATGTCCCGTTATATCGCAAAAAATATCGTCGCCGCCGGTCTCGCTGAAAAATGCGAAGTTCAGGTGGCATACGCTATCGGCGTACCGGATCCGTTGAGTATTAATGTTGATACCTATGGTACCGGCAAACTTGAAAACGACAATGACCTGGAAAAAATTATTCGTTTAGTTTTCAGTTTGAAACCGGCAGAAATTATTAAGATGCTCGACCTTAAAAATCCATCAAAGAATGGCTGGAGTTACCGGCAGACTGCTGCTTACGGACACTTCGGTCGCAGTATTTTCCCTTGGGAAAAAACGGATAAAGTTGATGCATTAAAGGCCGCAGCCGCCAAGTTCGCCTGATTTTTTTATGGTAAATGAAAAAACTTATATTGTCGGCGCCGGTTCTCCGATTATTGATATTCTGGTCAATGTCGAAGATGCTTTTCTAAAGCAAATCGGCGCCGAAAAAGGCGGAATGGTGTTGACTGATGACGCCACGATCAGGCGTACATTGGAACAACTGAAGTCGCAGATATCCAAAGTTCCCGGCGGTTCTGCCGGCAATACGATTTTCGGTTTAGCTGAACTTGGAATGCCTACTGCGTTTCTGGGCAAACTGGGACGCGACACTGACGGAGATTTGTATCGGGATTTACTGGTTCAGAAAGGCGGGAAATCCGATTTGTTCCGTTATTCGGACAGTATTCATACCGGCTGTTGCCTGTCTATGATTACTCCGGATTCGGAACGAACAATGCGGCCGAGCCTCGGGGCAGCCTCAGAGTTCGTCTTGGATGATATTGATCCGGAAGATTTCGAATCAGCGCGGCATCTCCACATTGAGGGTTATCTTCTCTATATGCCGGGAATGGTGGAAAAACTGGTGGCAACGGCAAAAAGCAAGGGCTGCACGGTCAGTATCGATTTTGCGTCTTTTGAAGTAGTGCGCAACTGTAAACAACAGTTGATTGAACTATTGCCGAAGCTGGACATTGTGTTTGCCAACGAAGAAGAGGCCGCAGAGTTTTGCGGCATTGGTAATAGTCCAGAAGCAATGGCCGAAGAAATCGGGAAAATCGTCCCGGTCGTTGCGGTTAAACTTGGCAAGGACGGTTCAATTATTAAATCCGCCTCCGGAATTGAGCGGATTTCCGCCTGTCCGGTTGCTGCGGTTGATACTACTGGCGCAGGTGATCTCTGGCAGAGCGGATTTCTTTTCGGCTGGCTGAATGATTACAGTATCGCCGAAGCGGCACGTTTCGGTTCAATTATTGCTGCGGAAGTGGTTAAGGTTATCGGTTCAAAAATACCGGATGACCGTTGGCGGCAAATCTTTAAAAACATGGGAATAAAGGAATAAACAACCATGAATTATAAAATCAAAGACATCAAACTCGCCGATTTCGGGCGTAAAGAAATTGAGATCGCTGAAAAAGAAATGCCTGGACTGATGGCCACCCGTAAAAAATACGGGCAGGACAAACCGTTGCAAGGCGTTAAAATCATGGGCAGTCTGCACATGACCATTCAGACCGCTGTGCTGATTGAAACTCTGGTCGAACTTGGCGCTGATGTTCGTTGGGCATCATGCAACATCTTTTCAACTCAGGATCATGCAGCGGCTGCTATTGCCACCGCCGGAATTCCGGTTTTTGCATGGAAAGGCGAAACCCTGGAAGAGTACTGGGAATGCACCTGGCAGGCGCTGACCTGGCCGGACGGTAGCGGACCCGATCAGATCGTTGACGACGGTGGTGACGCCACGTTGCTGGTTCATCGCGGTTGCAGCGCGGAGAAAAACGCCGCTATTCTTGACGAACCGACTGATAATCATGAACTCCAGGTCATCAATAATCTGCTGAAACGCATTCTGAAAGAAAAACCGGGGCATTGGACTAAAGTGGCCAAAAGTATTCGCGGCGTTTCTGAGGAAACTACGACCGGGGTCAACCGTCTGCTGCAAATGGCGTCACGCAACGAACTGCTGTTTCAGGCGATCAATGTCAATGACTCTGTGACCAAAAGCAAATTTGACAATGTTTATGGCTGCCGGCATTCACTTACCGACGGCATCAAACGCGCGATGGACGTGCTTATTTCAGGAAAAACCGCCATGATCTGCGGTTATGGTGATGTCGGCAAAGGGTGCGCCGAAGCGATGCGCAATGAGCGTGCCCAGGTGATGGTATCTGAAATCGATCCGATCTGCGCGTTGCAGGCATGCATGGCCGGGTTCAAAGTCACGACGGTCGAAGAGGCGTTGCCATATGCCGATATTTATGTTACCTGTACCGGCAACTTACAGGTCATTACCGCCGAACATATGAGCAAAATGAAAGATCAGGCCATTATCTGCAATATCGGCCATTTTGACAATGAAATTCAAGTTGCTGAACTGGAAAAATTTCCCGGGATCAAAAAGATGACCATCAAAGACAGTTCATGTCCGGTTCATCGCTATACGTTCCCTGACGGACACAGCGTTTATCTGCTGGCAGAAGGACGTCTGGTCAATCTGGGCTGCGCCACCGGTCATCCAAGTTTTGTTATGTCCTGCAGTTTTTCCAATCAGACACTGGCACAAATTGATATCGCAAAAAATTCGGAGCGTGAAATCGGCGTTTACCGGCTGGCTAAAGCACTGGACGAGGAAGTCGCCAGCCTCCACTTGGAAAAACTCGGCGCTAAACTGACCAAACTTTCTCAAGAACAGGCCGACTATATCGGGGTTGATCCTGACGGTCCTTACAAACCGGATCATTACCGCTATTGAAATAGCTTTGAAATTTGCGCGCGCATAATGCGCGCGCGAATTTAAAACCTTCAAAATGTGCGTCAAATGTTTCTGAATTTAGCTCGCAAACGTCTGAGTTGTCGCAGCTACCTCGAGCAGCCGGTGCCGCGAGAATTACTGGACTACTGTTTGGAGGCTGCGCGGTTAGCGCCTTCCGCATGTAACCAGCAACCGTGGCGTTTTATTGTGGTCTCTGACCCGGAACTGCGCAAGCAAATCGCGGACAGGGCCTTGTTGCCGGGTTTGCCGATGCCATGGCTTCAGGTTGCTCCGGTAATTGTGGTTCTTTGCGCCAAAAAATCTCCAGTCACCCACATTGCCGCGCCGCTGTTTTCCGGAATCCACTATCATCTGCTGGATATCGGAATTGCCGGCGAACACTTTGTTCTGGCGGCTGCGGAAAAAGGATTGGGAACCTGCTGGATCGGCTGGTTTAAAACCAAAACAACAGCAAAGATTCTCGGGTTGTCCGGTTCACTTAAACCGATAGCGTTGATTCCCGTCGGCTATCCGGCGGTTTCAGCAGAGCCGCGGGAACGGCTTCCGCTTTCCGATATTGCAGATTTCCGCTAAAGCGCACTCTGCGTATTTATCCTGGAAAAGCAATTGCAACAATAAAATTATGCTCGATTGCAAAGGTAAACGCACAACTCCAGTTTTTCATGAGGCGTTTACTTTTTCAATTAACATTTCGCATTATTTTGGGCGATGGCGAATCCGCCAGCTTGACAAATTGGCAAAATTGTGTTATTATGTCAAGTTATATTTTTTATTTTACAGACGTTGATTCATTCGAACATGCTTGCAACGAAAGAGATAACGATTTTTTATATGACGGAGGAATCATGAAAAAAATAATAACATTACTGCGGTAATTCTTGCCGGGGGCAATCTGCATAACTCGGAACTGCCGCTCTTTACCGAATTTTCAGGCGAAACACTGTTTGACTATCTGGCCGTGCAAATTATTAAAACCGGCGTTCGGGAAATTGTCATTTGCGCTTCCGACGCCGACGTGGAAGTCATCAGCCAAAGATTCGGCGACAAATATCGCGATGCCGATATTATTTATTCGCGTGAATATGAACCTTGCGGTACCGGCGGCGCTCTGGTTTGTGCACAACGTTTATTCAGCAATGACGAACTGCTGGTTTTGAATGGCGACGCATATATCGCTTGTGATATTTCCCGTTTTGTCGAATGGTTTCATGGACTTTCCGAAGCTGATGCCGGAATTTTATTGGCGAACGTGGATAATACCGAAAATCTCGGCAGGGTCTTATTCTATGACGATAATCAGATTTATAAATTTGAGGAAAAAAATAAATACAGCGGTCCAGGTCTGGTCAGCGCCGGAATTTATATGCTGAATAAAACTTTGCTCAAACGGATGCCGGAAACAATCCCGTATTCACTGGAAACCGGACTGTTTCCTGAACTGGTGCGCGAAAGAAAAATGTACGGCTTGCCGACGATCGGAACTTTTGTTGATGTCAAGTCTCCGAACGCGGAGTGGTTCATTCGCAACCACCACCAGAAACGTTTGTTGCCACGCCTCTAAATTAAACCGTTTGCGGCTGCCTGTTCCTCGGTCTGCTGTTCGTTGACCGCCCGGTTCAACGCCATCATGGCGGAGGTGTCGCCAATCATGTACCCTCCGATAACCCGTCCGTCGGCGAAAAATATTTGGCGCAGGGTGTTTTTGGCGTTATCCTGAAACTCACGGCAGTCATCGCCGCCGATAATGCCGATGGAATAAAGCTTAGTGCCGAAAACGTTGAGTGTGGCGCCGTAAACCCGGCAGGTAAATGCTTCCGGTTGGCCTAGGATGGTCAGCGCGGCGGTTTTGCCCTGCGCGAGCGCGGGTTCCCATAAACCGAAGCTTCGACATTGCACTTCGGCGCAGTCGCCGGCCGCGAGAATCGCGGGATCATCGGTACGCATAAAATCATCCACGACAATGCCGTGGCGGCATTCCAGCCCGCAATTCCGGGCCAGTTTGATATTGGAACGCGCTCCGGCTGATACAATTGCCAGATTGCAGTCTAAAGTACCGCCGTTGGTAAGCGTCGCTCCGGAAACGTGTTCATCGCCGGACAGCTCTTTGACGGCGGACCCGGTAATAATTTCCAGTCCTTCAGTTGACTCGATCAGCTTGGTGTAAAATTTGCCGCCGGCTTCATCAAGTTGCGCATTAAGCAGATACGGCGCACATTCGACGATGGTTACCCGGTGGCGCATCTGCAGCAGAGTGGCCGCCAGTTCAAGTCCGAGCATGCCGCCGCCGATCAGCAGAATTTGGCGCGGAATTTTTAGAAAATCGAGCAGCCGCTCGAGATCAGCTTGGTCACGCAGACTCAGAACCCCGGGCAAAGTTACGCCGGGTATCGGCGGTACAAAACAGCTTGCGCCGACTGCCAGCAGGAGCGATTGGTAGGGTACTTCCGAACCGTCGGCGAACCGGACGGTTTTCTGTTTGCGGTCAATACTGACCGCGGTCATGCCGAGATTCATGGCAATATTTGATGAAGTATAAAATTCCGGCTTATTCATCGGGCGCGGTTCCGGCGGTTGCGCGGCGAGGGCGAAACTCAACGAAGGCCTGAAGTACGGCAAAACTTTTTCTTCGCTGTAAATACTGATGTTGATTTCCGGATCGCCTGCGCGCAATGCTTTGGCGGCGGAAACCGCCGCCGCGCTGGAGCCAATAATTACTACTCCGGGCTTTCTGCTCATATCTTATTTCCTGTTTTTATGATTTCAATAATTCAATGGTCGTTTAAAATAACCGGATTACCGCAAAAAAACAATGTCTGATTTGATTTTCCTTAATCCGTGATAAATTGGCTTGTTTTAAAGTTTTTTTAACCTTGAGGTATCTTGTCGGCATGAAAAAAATTAAACTGTTCAGTGAATATTTGAATGAGCAATACGGCAAGGCGCTTCACCGGATTCCGATTGATTTGCCGCTGAGTTGCCCCAACCGGGAAAAATCCGGCGGTGCCGGTTGCATTTATTGTGCGTCAGACGGCAACCGCGCGCGTCACCTGCGTCATCATTTTTCGTTGTCGGAACAAGTCGCGGCAGGAATTGATTATGTGCAGAGAAGATACCGGGACGGCGCGCCTTATATCGCTTATTTTCAGTCGTTTACCAATACTTACGGTGAACCTGAACAGTTGCGCGCCTGGTATGAAGAGGTGTTGGCGCTGGCGGATTTCAAAATGGTCATTATCGCCACCCGCCCGGACTGCCTCGGTACCGAGGTAATGGCTTTGCTCAAAGACTTGTCGAGCCGATACGAGTTATGGGTCGAACTTGGGGTTCAGACTTCAAATAACCTGACGCTGGAGCTGATCCGGCGCGGTCATGATTTCGCATCAGTACGCTCCGCGGCTGAGGTACTGGCGGAGCACGGGATACGTTCCGCGGCGCATATTATTCTCGGTTTACCCGGTGAGAATAACGCCGATTTTGACCGGACTGCCGATGATTTGGCGCAGCTTCCGTTCAGCGCAGTAAAAATGCATCAACTTATGATTGTGCGCGGCACGCCGTTGGCAGCGCTGTATGCAGCCGGAAAAATCGCGGTCAAGCCGCTCAACGAATATGAATACGCGGCGGCGGCGGTACGGTTTCTGCGTCGCCTTCCTGACGACTGGCTGGTCATGCGGTTGATGGGCGATCCCGGTTCAGAGCCGATGATTGCGCCCAAATGGTGGATGAAAAAGGGGCAGTTTATCAGTTATGTCCAAGGGCTGATGGATGGTAACGAAATGCGGGTCAACACCGGCGACGGCACTCCAACGCTCTATCATCCGGAGTACCGGCAACATTTTCACAGTATTGCCGGAGCGCGCTCTGAAGCACTGGAAAAGTTTGTCGAACCTTCCGGCATTGCCGAAATGAAAAATCCGCGACTGCTGGATGTCGGATTCGGTTTGGGCTACAACACCCTGACGGCGCTGGAAGCCAATCCACGCACGGAAGTTATTTCACTGGAAAAAGATCCGCGTACCATCAATGCCGCACTCGAACTGTTTGACCCGGCAACTCCGCATTACCAAATGCTCGAAGCGTTGCGCGACGGTAAAACCTGGAGACGATTGAAATTGCTGACCGGCGATGCCCGCGATACGGTACGCGATTTAGCATCCGGTTATTTTGATATTATCTTTATGGATGGGTTTTCTCCAGAGGCGAATCCGGAGTTGTGGACGTATGATTTTATCCGTGAACTGAAACGGGTACTGAAACCGACCGGCACGATTTTGACTTATTCGTCGGCTTATCCGGTGCGCGGCGCCATGCTTCGGCTCGGATTCCGCGTTGCCGAAACTCCGGCTTTCGAACGGCGGCACGGCGGAACCATTGCCAGACTGGCCGGGAACAACGCGCTCGACGATAAGACACTGAATATTATCCTCAAATCAACTGCCGGTGTGCCGTGGCGCGACCCCGGGCTCGACCAGACACCGGAAAAAATTAAGGAGTTGCGGGAGCGTCTGGTCGCAAAACTGCGCGCACGCGGTATTCCGAAATGGTTCAACCCGAAAAAGCAGTAGAACGGTATCTTCTTGGTGGCCTGAACTCGTGATAAATTGACAACGGTTCAGCGCCGGGCAATGACAAAAACACAGGTCGGCGCAAACAGATTGGGGTTCAGTTTGGTCAGAAAAGGGCTGTTGCCAAGCGGTACTTCCCGCACAATATTGACCCCGATATCAGAACAGAGACGGCGGAAGTCGTGAATTGTTCCTAGATGAATATTATCAGTGTCGAACCAGTGGTCCGGAAGCGTTTTGGTTTCAGGCATGGTGCCGTTTATCATCAATTGCCAGCGAATCCCGATATAGCCGAAGTTGATGAAACTGATCACCCCCAAAGTACCGATACGCAACATCTGGCGGATCAGCAGATCAGGACGGCGAACCGCCTGAATAGTGCGGCTTAAGGCGACATAGTCAAAAGAATCATTTTCGATAAACATCAGATCGTTGTCCAGATCCATGTGGATAACCGGAACCCCTGACGCGATGCATTTGAGAATCTTATCCTGGGAGATTTCGACGCCGATGCCGTGGATGCCTTTTTCTTCGCGCAACAACCGCAGCAGCGAGCCTCCGCCACAGCCCAGGTCAAGAACCCGGACGCCGTCTTCACGCGGTATCATATCGGCGATAACCAGTAAATCAGGGCGGCGTTCCGCCAGTTCTTTGCGTAACAGTTCAGCCATTGCGCATCACCTCCCGCTGGATTCTGAGGAAGTCGGCGAGCATTTTGCCCAACGTTTCGGTTTCGAGCAGAAAGGCATCATGTCCGTACGAAGATTTGATTTCGCAGGAACTGACATGAACATTATTGTTAAGCAGCGCCCTGACCAGCTCACGCGACTGGGAAGTCGGGAAAAGCCAGTCTGAAGTAAATGAAATTACCAGCATATGACATTTGACGCCTGCCAACGCTTTGGTCAGGTTGCCGGCGGCGGAAGCAGACATGTCAAAGTAATCCATCGCACGGGTAATATAGAGATAACTGTTGGCGTCAAAACGTTCGACAAAACGCAAGCCCTGATATTCCAGGTAGCTTTCGACAGCGAAATCGCGATTGAAATCGAAAGAATAATTTTTGGATTTTTGCAACACCCGTCCGAACTTACGTTTCATGGATTCGTCACTCAAATAAGTGACGTGCGCGAGCATTCTGGCCGTTGCCAGCCCTTTGTCCGGTACGGTATCGGTGTAATTGCCGTTATCCCATTTGGGGTCGGTTTTAATGGCTTCACGGCCAACCCAGTTGAACGCGATACTCTGCGGAGAAAGGCGCGGAGTGGTGGCGATGGCGATGGCGCATTGAATCTGTTCCGGATAGAGGCGCGCCCATTCCAACACCTGCATGCCGCCCATGGAACCGCCGATGACCCCCAGCCATTTGTCGATTTTGAGATGTTTCATCAGGCGATGCTGTGCCCGTACCATATCGGCAATGGTGATAACCGGGAAATCCATATTGTAGAGCCGGTTGGTTTCCGGGTTGACCGAGCGTGGTCCGGTGGAACCGCTGCATCCGCCGATAACATTGCTACAAACGACAAAATACTGGTTGGTATTGATGGGTTTGCCGGGGCCGACCATATCATCCCACCAGCCGGGTTTTTCCTTTTCGTCATTTTCAGTGTAATAACCTGCGACATGGGCATCACCGGAAAGAGCGTGAAGAATCAGCACCGCGTTGTCGCCGGCATGGTTCAGTTGCCCGTAGGTTTCATAACGGATATTGGCTTTTGTGAGCTTTTTCCCGCAATCCAGCAAAAGAGCGTCCTCCTCGGTTTCACCAAATGTGAAATCGAGTGGTTTGACAATAAGTCTGCGGGTATGCTCTTTTTTGTCCATAAAATCTGCTCCGTATGAATTAAAAGATTTAAAATTTACCGTGTTGCCGCAG
>JAAYPP010000224.1 GCA_012519765.1 Lentisphaerota bacterium | reverse complement strand
TCACATATGAGTCCGCCACCCGGTATCTTTCCACAATATCAGCCACATATACTCGCTCAAACAAACTGGATAAGTACGCCTCTCTTTCCCTTGGGTTCTTTTCCAGCACGGCTAGCGGCATACCGCCGTACACTTAGCAATATTTTGAAGTAATTATTTTGTGCTAGAATACGGCAGCGATGAAGAAAATTTTTAAAAAAGATTTAGCAATAGTACTTACCGGGCAGGCATGTAAAACCTCTAGTACTGTTTTCTAGATACGTCTGCATTATACTTGTCTGGATAAACTTTTATTGAGATGATTTAAGAGCTTATAAAATATGAGAAAGATAAAGAGCAGAATTTTTGTGATTTTGATGCTGATATTAAGCGTCATGGCTGTACAAATATATCAGCCTGTTTTGTTTATGGAATTCGAGCAGAATGTAGAAGTGCAAAGTGATGCAGAAATTGTAGCAAGACTGGAAGATCTTTTAACTGAAGAAGTCCTTTCTGAAGGTGAACACATAGATCCGGAAGAGGAAAGAAAAATTGAATTATATTCTTTAGCAATGCAAGGTCTAGCTTTACCCCTGATGGGACAAAGAGCCCTAGACCCCTATGTTATTGAAAACGATGGAGATCCCACTGATCGCTATGTTATGACAACTTTTTCTGAATTACAAAATAAAATCACGGAACTCGCAGCACTGAATAATGCTTACACACTAACTCTCAATCAAGATCTGATAGTCACGGGGGATGCCAGCTTAACTTTTCCCGGTCCCAGCACATGGACAGTCGCGGGTAATGATAATACGGTGAAAAAGGAAGAAGGTTCTGCGGTAAATTTTAATCGTGTTATTAAGATTGGTGAAGCCGGCTCATCATCCACAGTAACACTGAAAAATGTTGTAATCGATGGATCAAATACATATAGGGCGTGTGACATTCAAAAAGACAGCACATTAACTTTGGATACCGGAGCAATAATTCAAAACGGATATTCCGCTAGCGATGATATAAGTGCCGGAGTCCATATGGGGATCGATACAAGGCTTAATATGAAGCCGAACTCCAAGATTTCGGGAAACATCTCGGAAATAGGCAGCTATCACGGCGGAGCTATAAAGATGTCACGCAACTGTGTGGTAGATATCGACGGGGCGGTAATTTCCGATAATAGTGCAAGGTTTAACGGTGGAGCTATTTATGTAGATCGCGCGGCGACATCTTTAACCATCAAAAATACAACTTTTTCCGCTAACAAAGCGGATACTGGCGGCGCAATACACACTGCAGTATCAACTGAAATTGAAAAATGCATATTTGAAAACAATGAATCCATAGCTAATGGCGGTGCCATCTATACTAATCTCAATGCTGCGGGAACAAACTCTTTGCTTATCAGCGATACGACTTTTTCCGAGAACAAGGCAGGAAGCTTGGGCGCACAACGAGAAGGCGGCGCAATTTATTCGATGGTCAATACAAAAGTCGAGGGTGGAGCATTTGAGAATAATACTACCACAAGAGAAGGTGGTGCTATCTTTACTCCACCTTCCAGTACAGGAACAAAAGATCTGCTTATTAACGGTACGACTTTTTCTAAAAACGAAGCAAAAGACGGAGGAGCGATTTATTCATCTGCAAAAATGACAATTAGTAATGCATCCTTCCAAGAAAATAAGGCCAATAAAGATGGAGGGGGCATATATGCCTATAAGAGTGAGGCAGTTAAGATTGATAACACAACATTTAAGAAGAATCGTGCACTGGGAACAGCTACACCGGGTACACGAGGAGATGGTGGCGCCATCTATGCGCATAAGGATACCAAGTCATTAAGCATCACAGAAACAAATTTCTCGGAAAACACATCAAAATATGGCGGTGGTGCAGTTTCTTCATGCACAGCGACAGTCATTGAAGGTGGAGAATTCGAAAACAATAGTGCCGGATCTAGTGGTGGGGCAATTGCGATGAGTTCCGATTACAAGCTGGAGATCAATAATGCCATATTTTCCGGAAATAGGGCAGCTAATAACGGTGGAGCTGTTTGTGTAGACCGAGCTCAATCATTAAGCATCACAAAAACAAATTTCTCTGAAAATACAGCAACTCTTCAAGGTGGTGCAATTCATTCAAAAGCAGACACAAGCATTCAGGGTGGGGAATTTGAACGCAATATTGCTAAAAGTGGAGGAGCTTTTCATACAGCTTCGTATTCAGTGTCATTAGACATAAGCCCTCATGTTAATGCTGATAATACCACTGAAAAAACCTCTTTCAGTGAGAACACGGCAGAATATGGCGGTGCAATTTATTCATCCGCAAAAACGACAATTAACAAGGCAACATTCCAAAAAAATATCGCCAGCATTGATGGTGGGTGCATATATGCATTTGAGAATGCAATAGTCAAGATAGATGGCACAATATTTCAGGAAAACACTGCCAAAAATAATGGCGGAGCCATTTTTGCAAATAAGAACGCCACATCATTAACAATAGAAGATACCAATGGAAGTACTAGCTTCTCTCAAAACATGGCAGATAAGAGTGGTGGTGCAGTTTTTTCAAATGTAGCCACAAGCATTGAAGGTGGAAGATTTGAGAAGAATACTGCCGGTATTAATGGTGGCGCAATCAATCTAACGAATAATCGCGGTGCTTCATTGACTGCAGAAAAAACCATCTTCACTCAAAATAAAGCAGCCAGGGGTGGTGCAATCTTTACACAAAACGATACAACTATCAAGAATAGTACTTCTTTTAACAAAAACGAGGTCTCGGCAGAAGGTGGAGCCATTTATACTGACTCCTATGGCTATGCAGACCCTGCAGCTAGTAGTGGATACGCTAAGTTAAAAATAGATAGCACAACTTCTTTTAAGGATAATAAGGCTTCCTATCCATATGAGCCCCCGAGCAATTTTGCGAGTTTTACTGATCTCTTGTTCAGCAGAACAACTTTTACAAATCAGAAAAATCCACATTCTGGAGAAGCCATTCTATTGAATGATTTTCTACTTAATAACTATGATATCAATTACAAAAATTCTATTGACAGTACTTTATGTCTGGTAAGCTATTTTTTTAAGGATGCCGATGCAGGTAGTTTGCCTCAGGAAGTTCTGGACTTACTTCCAGCAAACAGCCAGGCTGGAATTGGTTCTATCGTTATACCAGCGTCTTCCACGTCGACTTCAGTTGAATTTGTGAACGGCGCATGGACGTTTCAGGGCTGGGATAAAGCCCAAGTTAATATTCAGCAAGAAGGCGTCGCGTTTATTGGTACGTGGAGATGGGTCGCTAAAGAATACACTGTAAAATTTGATACGCAAGGCGGTTCAACAATAGTGGATCGAACAGTAAAACACGGTGAAACAGTAACCAAGCCTGCAGATCCGACAAAAGCTGATTATGATTTTGCCGATTGGTATGCAGACTCGGCCTTTAATAATGCATTTGACTTTACTGCACCAATTACTGCCGATACAACGGTTTACGCTAGGTGGACAACAACTCCGACAGAGACGACACCGACTCCGAATCAAACAACGACTGCTCCAACGACCGAAAAAGTTGAATTGCTTGTTAAGACCGGTGAAACTTCAGGACAGACTTTATTGTTTGGATGTCTAAGCATTCTTGGCGCTGTTATCTTGTTATTAATCCGAAAATGTTTCAAAAGAGACGGGAGAAGAGTAAGTTAAGAAGGGTGCGGACAATAAGTTATTGTTCATGCTTTATCATTCCCATCAATAAATTTGAAAATATCATCCACGCCACTATCAAGCACCCAGCAGATTCTTTCGATGCTGTCGAGCGATATGTATTTCCTGCGTTTAATATACCCGACTTTAGGACTTAGTTGGTCATAAAGTCGGGAAGGACAACAAAATGAATACAATCCACTTGAAAGTATGCCATGTATGCATTTTGGTGCAAATTGTTAATTCGGGTGCATTTCTAAAAATCGGGTGCACCGCTCAGTTTTTGGTGTAAATCAATGCTTCAAGCTGTCTTTGTCCAGCAAAAAGTCGTAAATATTCATGATTGTGATACCATGTTCGTTGCGCCAAAGAGGTGTCTCATGGGCAACAACAATTATTTTTTTGAATGAATCCGGTATATTTACAAGCGAAGCTTGTTCCTGATTCATTTTTTTCAAATCCGGTATCGCGAAGGCGGACTGGATATAATATCGCTGACTTCCTCTATTAGCGACGAAATCAACTTCGAGCTGTTTGCGTGTGATCTTTCCTTCTTTGTTTTTTT
>JAAYPP010000223.1 GCA_012519765.1 Lentisphaerota bacterium | reverse complement strand
TGAACAAGTTTTTCAAGAGAATGAATAATATGCAGTTGCATAGAACCGGGAATCCATAAACTAACAATGAGACCTGCTTTTGTATTTTCGATGATCCCACTACATCTTGTTAAAATTCGCAGATGGTTGTCAACGCGCATTAAGATTGGCCGGGGTTTGAGCATTTAAAGTTTCCGATGTTCATTGGTGTTTTTGGGAGGTTATTTCTTATTCTTCTTTCGTTTTCTTCAGTTTTCTTCGATTTTCTTTTCGACTTCCCTCTAAAAAAAATAGTTTTCATTTGCGCCTTATTCTTTCCTAGTCTACTTCATCTGCCTAAAAATATCCTTTTGAACTTTGCGTGAGCTATATTCATATATTTTTCGTAAGATTAAGTGAGGGTAAATATGGAGAATAGAAGTCCCTGTGAAGGACGACAGACGCAAAAGCCATGTCATAATATCTGTAATACATGCGGGCGCGAATTCGTGACGTCATTTCGCCACCCACATCAAAAATACTGTAAGCATCCGCAGTGTATTCGTAAGAGAAATGCTGCCCAAATTACGCTATGACCTTTTTGTCCTTGTCTATAGCGAACTGAATAAGTGGCAGAACGGGGTTTACTCGGTGGACGAACTATTTGAAATATTACAAAGAAAAATAACTTTTTTTGTCAATGGCCAAAAAAGAAAGGAATTGGAAATAACTCTATGAAAAGTACGGAACTAAAGGTAAAAAAAGGCGGTTTCATTCTTAACAACGGGTTGCCGGATGAATTTTACGCCTTTGCCGATAAAGATTTGTCATTGACTGTGGAAAAAACGGAGGAATAAATTCCATTAAAGTTTGGGATATATATTATTGTAATGGCAAGCCGTACCCGGATGCTTACCCAACCCCACCGATTATAAGGAAAAGCAAAAATACTAGTGGGGCCAGGCCTCTTTACGGTCCGGGCATAAGATTTGTCTCAGAATGTCAAATCGATCCCGCCTTGACTGCCCGCAGGTTTTATCATTTCCCGGAAAAAGCAGAGTTGTATCCCTTTGGCTTCGTTAGTGAAAACGGCTCTCTGCAATGTAAGCTAAAATATGACCTGATAATCCATAACCGGTCGCTAATCTTTCGCCTTGGAAATAGTTTCCCCAAGCGGCATGATCTCCAGATGTTCATATCCAAAGAACATTTTTTTAACGGTTGCCTGCCTTCGATAAAAAATTATACAGCTTATGAAGCTTCAAATCCTCACAGCCAGTCCTGGAGACCGAGAATTCAGGATAATGAATCCAGGGATGCCCTCCCGTTTCAGGAACAAGGCGAATATAAGCTGAGTTGGGAAATAATTGTTGTTTTCCCATATCAATCCATCGTAAACAAATCAGGATGTTGCGCAGCAGCTTTTTGATACCACTCTCGTTTGCTCCCAATCTTGGGATTGGGTTTTGGTTTAGGTGTCAGAATACGTTCTAATTTTTTTTCAAGAAGAAGCAAGTGATATTCGGCCTCACGCAGTTCACGAGCGAACGCCGCTTTGATTTCTCGTTCGGCGTGCTCACGTTGCTTTTGCGTCCATTCGAAAAAGCCCCAGAACTGACTCCGTTTTTTCTTACGGATTTCACTGCGCGTTTCCTGGATACTCCATTCAACATCCATAATCAAATCATCAATCACGGAACAGCTAAATTCTGTTTTGCCGCTATCAATCGCAATTCCGGTATGGATGGTGCGGAGTCGTGCCAGATCACCATCTTGATAAGCATTTTGTATTGATATCCATATTTTTTGAGTATTTGCGTCGTGTGCGCCAATTTTATCCGGATGATACTGAAGACAAAGTTCGCGATACAGTTTCTTTATATCTTTTTGGTCAGATTGTGAGGACAAATTGCCTGGCGTGAGCATGCCGCCGAATAATTCATCAAAAAAATGTTTAAACACATCTTCATCCTCATCAGATTCACCTGGGTCATACTCGTCATTCCAATCACCAAAATCATCGTCATCGTCATCATAAAGATGCTCATTTTCTTCCTCGAATGTTTTTCGCTGTCGGGCATATTCCTCGGCACGCTTGCGCTTTTCATCCCGGAATTCTTGCAGTTCTGTGTCTAAAACCGACCAGAAGTCGTTTTCCTGCGTTACTTTTGCCAATAGTTTTGCACAATAGAGTTCATTTGAAATACCGCACTCACTAGCAAGAAAATGAATTATTCCATATCGGCTCTGGCAAAGCTGGATTTGCTCCTCCAGTTCCCGTTGACGGGTTTGTTCTGCTCCGAAACGCTGTGCCAGAAACTTTTCAAATTCAGGTTCATCACATTCGTGGTATTTCTTAAGTTGTGCTTCCAGTTTATCAAGTACCTTCTTGCGGCGCTGGTATTTTTTCAAATATTCTTTACGGATTTTTGTCGTATCCAACGTGATTAAGGCACAACAGGACACCTTGGTCTTCCGACCTGGTTTCGATGCAGTTGTGTTTTTTCCTTTTCTTCGGCTCATTTATCGTAATCCTTTCTCATTGTTGTATAATACTTAAAACAATATGGCTCCGCATCGTTCGGAAATCTTCATCAGTACGGCCTGAAATCATTAAGA
>JAAYPP010000222.1 GCA_012519765.1 Lentisphaerota bacterium | reverse complement strand
TATCCAGGAGGTAAAGGAATGTACCGAATCTTTGAAATCAAGAGCTGTGCAGATATTTACCCGAAGACAGAAGCTACTCAGAAATATGCTTAAATTCCAGAAAGAAAAACAAGGGGTGCTGCTGTGAAGCACATCGACCTCTTTTCAGGGATCGGCGGATTTTCCCTTGCAAGTGAGTGGAACGGAATAGAAACGATTATGTTCTGCGAAAAGGACGAGTTCTGTCAAAAGGTATTAAAAAAACACTGGCCAGGCGTGCCGATAGTCGAGGATGTAAATGACATTGAGGGAATCAAGCAAATTGTTATCGACACCACTATCGCAAGATACAATAGAACGCAACAACCTGGATTATATTCAACGGCGCAGAAACAAAAAATTGGTGATTACACTAGCGATGGAAATAGCCTCTTACTCACAGCAGGATTTCCCTGTCAGCCCTTCTCAAATGCCGGACGAAAACGAGGAGCGGATGATGACCGCTATCTCTGGCCGCAGACTTTCACAGTCATTGAAGCAATCAGACCGGATTGGATTATTCTTGAAAACGTTGCTGGGATCCTCGGTATGGTATTCCCCGATAATGAAACTAAAGTGGCAAGCCAAGCCCCTTTATTCGGTAATGCGGATAAAGAAATTACAAACTACGACACAATCATCGGAAGGATTGAATCAAATCTTAAGCAAGCAGGGTACGAAACAGTTTGGCTTGTTATACCAGCTTGCTCCCTCGCTGCGCCACACAGGCGAGAAAGAGTTTGGATTGTTGCCTACTTTGCTAAAAACTCCGACAACAACGGAAACGGAAGGCGGTGTAATGGAAATCAGGGAGAACGTATCTGCTCATTACAAACTGAGAGACCAGATAGCCAATTTACTACCGACACCGGCAGCGACAGACATCAAAGGGAGCGGAACGAACGACACAGTCCGGGACAGGTTGGATTACTCCATCGAGAAAAACCAGGATGGACAGAAAACTGGTATGAAGTTGCAACCCGCTTTTGTCGAATGGATGATGGGGTTTCCAATAGGGTGGACAGACTTAAGTCACTCGGCAACGCAATAGTGCCGCAAGTGGCTTATGAAATTATAAAAGCGATTAAAGAGGTAGAAAAACCGGAGGGGCTTAATGGCTAAAGAAACATTTTATTTCACGCATGACTACAATGCTCGAAATGATTTAAAAATATGCGTACTTCGGGAAGACTTTGGAATGGAAGGGGTTGGTGTTTATTGGTGTATTGTTGAAATGCTCTATGAAGAAGGTGGATATATTAGCCTTGATGACGTTGATGATATAGCTAAAACTCTACGAACGAATACGACCGTAGTACGAGGTGTTATCGATAGTAAACTATTCCAACAAAACGAAACACACTTTTATTCAAATGCTGTTTTGAACCGCCTCAAAAAGAGGGAAGAGAGGTCAGAAAAAGCTCGAAAATCAGTCCTTGCTAGATATAAAACATCTACGAACGAATACGACCGTATACAATCGAATACTATAAAAGAAAAGAAAAGAAAAGAAAATAATAATAAAGAAAAATATAAAAAAGAAAAAGAAATTGAAAGTTGCATACCGACCGATGGCATAGATAAGGGCAGTATAGATAATATATATGCTCATTTTTCTTTATTTTGGGAAAAATATCCTCGCAAAGTAGCAAAAGCCGCCGCCGAAAAATCCTTCGCCAAACTCAAGCCCGACAAAAAATTATTAAATCTTATTTTAGAGAAACTCGAATTGTATAAAAAATCCGATG
>JAAYPP010000221.1 GCA_012519765.1 Lentisphaerota bacterium | reverse complement strand
ATCCGCAATGTTGAAGTCCCGATTAATATTCTTACGCCAATTCGTGATTCCAGCCTGGCCAAAGAACAGAATCTGACCAACCTTTCTCTTCAGGAAACCGCCAAAATTGAAGCGGCTTTAAATACTGAAACCGCGTTGATTGAACAGAAACGCAAAGAAGTTCAACAGGAAACCATGAAAATGATTGCCGAAATCAACGCCAACCAGAAAAAAGAAGTCCAGAAAATTTTAGCACAGACCGCCCTTGATGTCGCCGCTATTCAGCTCCAGCGTTCTGAGATTCAAGCGAAAACAACCCAACTGAAAGGTGAATCAGAGGTAAAAGTTAAAATGGGGTATGCACTTTACACAACCGGATACAGCATATTGCGATAGCATTATGGTAGCAATGCCCATATATTGTGCCATCTTCCAAAAAAGTTGTGTCAAGTGCATACCCACAAAAGTTAATTTCATGCTTGAAAATGAACGTGCTCTCGGCGCGCAGAAAAAGGCCGAAGTTCTCGGCGAACTCGGGATTTTGTCTGATCTCCAATTTATTGAAAGCCTCAATCCTGAAGTCAAAGTCTAAATAATCCACGCCGGCGAAGGTACTTTGTGGACAGACATGAAATCCGGAGCGTTAAGTATCGAAAAAGGAAAATAAGGCTTATAACTGAAAAAAAAATAGTTTTAATACTTTTTTCAGCGTTAAACTTCACGCGCGCATAATGCGCGCGCGAAGTTAAGAGTTAGTATTTACAGCGAAATTTTACGGTATTTTTCACGGATTCATGAACCATTATTTTCTTCAATAGCGATTTGATTTTATCCTGATAACCATTAGTTTAGTTACGTAATTCGTGCATAACACCAATATCAAATTCACAAAGGATTAGATCATGACGAAAAAAATATTATTTGCTACAGCAGTTACCGCACTCGCATTTTATGTCTCCGGTTGCCGATCTGTTGAAGAATTTGACAACTCAGTTGTCGAAGCAAAATATACTGAAGTACCGGTAAATATCGACGGAAAACTTGATGACGCTATCTGGAATGAAGCCGTCGCCTATTCTTTCAACAGTTACAATGCTCCAGTGATTCAAGACGGTTCAATTAAATTTGCCTGGGACGAGAATTTTATTTATGTCGGAGCTCAATTGACTGATGATGATGTTGTTTCGACCGTCAATACCGATCAGACTCATCTCTACAGAACCGGCGATGTATTAGAACTGTTTCTTAAGCCGATCAATGATACATATTACTGGGAGATTTACGGTAATCCCGAAAAAGCTCGCACTTCGCTGTTTTTCCCCAGTGGCGGAAGACTTTTATTTCCTGACTCCGAAAAATATCTGATGCCGGACTTGAAAGTCGGCGCGGTAGTTGACGGTACCCTGAATAACTGGCATGACAAGGATTGTGGTTGGACCGTGGAAATCGCGGTTCCAATCAAAGAACTCACTCGCTATGGCGCGGCAATCAATGAAAATACGATATGGCGTTTTCTGATCGGTCGTTATAATTATTCGCGCTGGCTGGAAAAATGCGAGAACAGTGGTATTACTGTTTTTAAAGATGACAATAAGTCTTATCATCATATGCCTTCTTACGGCTATATGAAATTTATCCGGTAAAAAAAGTTTGTTTCAACTGTTTTAGGACACAATAACATGCTATTAAATTCACGCGCGCATAATGCGCGCGCGAATTTAACAATGTTTATAACTATCATCAAAAGACTATTTAACCTAAAAAACGCAGTTGAAAATTCGATGTGAGATTTCCTCCTCATCCGAGGTTTCCGATAACGAATGTTCTGATTTGTTTTTTTTACAGATTCATCAGTATTTGATATCCGTCTGAAACCGTTTT
>JAAYPP010000220.1 GCA_012519765.1 Lentisphaerota bacterium | reverse complement strand
TCATCGACCTTGAGCCGGTCTGGAAAAAACTAAAACGTTGAACTGCGCCTGAATTCATTGCTAACTTAGCGCGGGACTGATATTCTCAGCGGTGATTTTCAGATTTCAGCAATAAGTGAGTGCCAAGCGGGCAGCCGGTATGTGATGCGATGACCTGGCATTTCACTTTCATCATGAAAAAAATGTTTTCAGGTCGACGGCTCAAAGTTTCAAAATTACCTTGTCCTTTGGAAATTATCAGATCGGCTTCGCGGAAATGTTTAAGAAATTCGTTTGAGCAGTCGGACAGAATTGTTCCGGGAGCATCGGAGCCGTTACCGATAACCTTCACCAGTTGATCAATCCCGGCACATTCAGCATCTTCGATAGTGGCATCATTCAAAATCGGATTGCCCCGCACCGCCACGGTAACTGACTTTAGGGGAAGCTGTTCAATCAGCAACCGGTCAAAGACAATTTCTCCGGCATTATCTGCCAAATACAAAATTCGTTCAGCCTTGCCTACCGCCGCCTGAAATTGTGCAATATCACCTTGGATCGGCGAATCGATTATCGCGCTGATCGCGTTCCGTACACCGTCAACAGTAATATTCGCATTCACCCCGAAATCGATAACATTTCCCGCAATCGCTACTTTCAGCGCCAATTCAAACGGATGAGCCGAAGCGGTAATCCGGTGTCTTATATCCGGCAATAAATCCAGCGCCAGACGATTGAAAGTTTCTTTTACTTTACGGTAAGGATCCGAATCGCCGATTATTTCTCTCAACCTCCGATGAATCAATTGCGCGAACGCCGGCGGCGATTGTTGAAAATCCATCTTTGACGCTACACCAAGAACTTCCTTCATGATTTGTTGTTGCACGTCATTGTCTTCGGTAACAAATCGCGTCGCATCCAGCGATTGTCTGACCAGGCAGGGAATACAGTCAAGTGTCGTTTGCATCAGTTTTTCCTTATTCTTCTTCAGTATCAACAGATTTGTCTGCACATAAATTATCTTCAACTAACTATAACACCCATTATCATAAAAAAATAGTTGAACTTTATTTGAACCTGAATAAAAACAGTCGGATCATTGGACTGCGGCAATATCTTCTCTGAAAAAAACTAATTTAAAGTACGGATAAGTGATAATACCACAATTTTTAGACCGTTGAGAACGTTCAATAAATTCAAGATAGCTGTCCTTGGTGGTATCAAAATAAAATGCTATCGGAAAATTATTTTTGTCAGCTTCTTGCGAAATACCTTTCATTAGTTTTGCCGATAACGTATCGGTTCTAGGTGGTAGAAAACAACCAATTACTGGATTTTGGCCACGTTTAAGAAATTCAGCATTGCGATTTGGCCGATAACCCATACGTTTCGCCACCTGTCTGATATGTTCTTTAGTTTTGCTAGCTGTACGCGTATCTTTATGAGGATTAGGACTTAGTGCCCGGGAGACTACTGGTATTGAAAACCCAGATTCTCTGGCTATTTCTGCAAGTTTTATCATTTTCTTTTATACCATTTTCTTTTTTGAGATAACGTTATCTTTCTAGATAATTATAGCGCGATTTTTTTTTTTGCAAGCATTATTAAAAAAAACAGCGAAAAAAATCAAAAATAATTTTTCCTGTTAATTGAAAAAGTAAACGCACCCCCTCCAAATCCCTTCAGTGCATTTAGTTTGACAAAGACAAGGGGGCGCAATAAGTCTGACAAAAAGCTTGAGTTGCAGTAAGTATTACAAATTACAAGAGTATCCACATCTTCATTCCTCCGGTAAGTTCTAATGATATCCGTTTGTCCCACCTCCCCCGGGGGAGGTGCGTTTAGTCTGACAAACCGGATAATCAAAACAACCCCAACCAAGGAGAAAGGGAAATCATGTCACACCTGACTGATTCTGATCGTCTGCAAATCGAGCATGGGTTGCATCGGCAAATGTCCTTGCAACAAATCGCCAGGAAGCTGGGCAAGTCCCACAGCACCATTTCACGTGAAGTTCTCAAACATCGGGTCGACAGTGACAAAGGAGCGGTCGGGCGCATCACGAATCGTTGCGTGTTTCGTCGGAATTGCGAGGTTTATAATCTGTGTCCCGGCCGCCGATGTCAAAGGAAGTGTAGCACCTGTCGGAACTGCAACGCGGTTTGTCCGAAGTTTCAGGAAGATATCTGCCGCAAATTATCCATACCGCCCTATGTCTGCAATGGATGCCCCGAGGAGCATAAATGTGTTCTGAAGAAAAAGTTTTACCACCATGCCACGGCGCAACAGGCCTACCAACAAGTGCTGCTTGAATCAAGAAAAGGAGCAAATCTCACTGAAACGGAAAGAGCCGCGGTCAGCGCCGTGATTCATGTCGGCATCCAAAAAGGGCAGTCGGTTCATCACATCATGAGCTCGAACAAGGATCTGTTCACGGTTTGTGAAAAGACGGTTTACCGTTATGTCAACGCTGGCATTATTCGCACCAAGCGTGGCGATATGCCCCGGTCATGCATGATGAAACCACGCAAACGGAAAAGTTTGGAGCACAAAGTGGACTCAAAATGCCGAATCAATCGGACGCATGACGATTTCAATCAATATCGCGAAGCACATCCGGATACGCCGGTGGTCGAAATAGACAGCGTCATTGGTCGTGTAGGCGGCAAAGTATTGCTCACCATGCATTTCAATAATTGCGGCCTGATGCTCGCCTTTCTGCGCAATGCCAACAATTCTCAATCGGTTATAGACGTCTTTAACATGATGGAAAAATTGTTCTCTCTTGAAATTTTCACGCGCCTGTTTCCGGTGATGCTAACTGACAACGGTTCCGAATTTTCCAATCCGACGGCACTGGAAACGAGTTCCATTTCTGGAACACAGCGAACCCGGATTTTTTACTGCAACCCCTATTCTTCATGGCAAAAAGGGCATGTGGAAAACAATCATCTTAATTTGCGGAAAGTTCTGTCGAAAGGGAGAAGTTTTGAAAATTTTACGCAGACGGACATCAATCTCATGCTGTCGCACGTGAACAGCTTTGCCAGGAAAAGCCTCAACGACGTGCCGGCTATCACCCTCTTTGAAACCATTTATGGAAAGGAGATCTTGGGAAAATTGGGCATCACGCTGATCAGCCCGAACGCCGTCTGTTTGTTGCCGGAATTGATCAGTAAATAGTCGCTGCCATTTTCTGGCAGGTTGGTAAATTTCAGGGTGTGCGTTTAGTTTGTCCGAAAAACCGTCTGAGCGTAACGCCAGGGGTTTCTATTGCCTTTTTTGTCAGACTAAACGCACGAAACACCGGCGATTTTATCTTTTGAGAAGAAACATCCACCCCTATTTTAATCGTTTGTCAGACTAAACGCACGACTTTCTCTAGGTTACGCGCGTTTAACTTGACAAATGTGCGTTTACTATTTCAAGTGACCATTTTCTCAAGACAAGCTTAAATATTTGTGTGAATAGTATATGAAAATATTCAATTTTTTTATGTATACCAGAATCCGTGAGCAATCCGATGTTGCGCAGAAGCGGGGCGGCAAGACGGAATTCAAGGTCTTCGGGGCAGCCGGAAATGATGAGTTCCGGTTGCAATGTCAGACAGCATATAAACGTAGTAGGATTTTATCGTGCTGTTTCCTGTAACTTGCTAAAAATGAGTAAGGACTTGCTCGCCTTTTGAAGACTGGTGGGCGTTACTGGACTTGAACCAGTGACTTCTACCGTGTGAAGGTAGCGCTCTAGCCAACTGAGCTAAACGCCCCGATCAATTGAGCTTTTAATATATA
>JAAYPP010000036.1 GCA_012519765.1 Lentisphaerota bacterium | reverse complement strand
TGGCCGGCGGAATGCTGAACTGTGCTGATTGATGATTAACCTTATAAACATGATTCCTGCGGATTGGCGAAATGAACTTGATTCTGCCATCAATTCTGAAACCTTCACGCAACTTGAGGAGTTTTTGAGTGAGGAATACGAAAAACATGCGGTTTTTCCGATCCGGAAAAATATCTTCTCTGCTTTTCGCATGACCCCGTTTCACTCGGCAAAAGTAGTAATTTTGGGGCAGGACCCATATCATGATGAAGGACAGGCACACGGTTTGGCTTTTTCAGTTAAGCCCGGTGTCAAATATCCCCCTTCGTTGCGTAATATTTTCAAGGAACTCCAAGAAGACCTGGGCGGTGTTCCGCCTACTGACGGATGCCTTGAAAGGTGGGCACAACAGGGAGTATTGCTGATGAATGCGGTTTTAACGGTTCGCGCTCATGAGCCGGCATCCCATCAGCAGCAAGGCTGGGAGGAATTTACCGATGCGGTTATTGCGGCTTTAAATAGACGTGAAAAACCTTTAATTTTTGTGTTGTGGGGGGCCCCTGCGCAAAAGAAAGCATCATTGATTGATGAATCACGTCATCTTATAATCCGTTCCGCGCATCCTTCGCCGCTGTCCGCGTATCGCGGTTTTTTCGGCAGTCGTCCGTTTTCACGCATCAATCAGGAGCTAGTCAAACGCGGCGAGGAACCTATTAGTTGGGATGATGACACAACCGGTCTTTTCGGACAATTGACTTTGGGGATATGAAATCCAGTTAAAGTATAACTGATTTTTCAGGATTCTAACAAGTCTTCGTCATTATCGTCGAAATCGCTATCGACTTCATCTTCAGACTCATTAATAATTTCTTCAACAATTTCCGCACCCTGGAATTGACTGAGAAGCTGGTTCATAAGCTTACTGGTACGACGTTGTTCAAACAGCATTTCCAGGTTTGCATTGTTTATTTTTCTTAAAACATTTGCCGTGTTGGTAAAGTTATTATTGATGTCTTTGGCCATTTTTGCGAAATCAATATAAAATTTGGCAAACTTGGCGATACCCAAAATAACAATCAACCAAGTTAATATTCCGACGATGATTAAGACAATACTAATGCTGTTGAACTCCATAACGAAAGGCTCCCAATGTTTTATCAAATAAAAAAATCATTTTTAATCTAATATATAAATGAAAATAGTCAACTGGTAAGGACAGGGGAGTGTTAAAATTTTCCCAAATCCCCCCAAATACGTCACAGTCATCTACGCAGACGTGTATCACGGTATCCAGACGCAAAACAAAACACGGAAGCTCGCAACCGCGTTGCGGCAAGTTTCGTATGGATGTTTTTCCCGTTATGGAATCAGGTATTGGATTCCATGATTTACGCCAGAGACAATTTCAAGAAGGTTGGAGTTGCGAAGCGGGACGGTTTTGACTAGTTGTTTCAAAACGGTTCCGTTGTCCGCGCGTACTGATAAATATTCGAGTTGTCCGATCTTGAGAATTGCCGATTGAGGTACCGTCAGTGCTGATTTGCTGCCAACGGGAATTTCACAGCGGGCGAACATTCCCGGCATCAAACCGGTTGGGACTCCGGAAAGATCGGCATTAATGATAAAGGTCCGACTGCCGGGATCGACGGAAGGAACGATTTCTTTTACTACCGCGGTAAAAGTTTTTCCGCTCGATTCTACTGCTACCTGCAATTGATCGTTAATATTAATTTTTCGGTAAAGATTTTCGCGTATCGGTACGTGAAGTTGAAGTTTTGCCGGGTTGAAAACTTTCATCAATGGATTCAACGGAGTAGCCAGATCGCCGGGATCACTGTTTCGTTCTGCAACAATTCCGTCAAAAGGCGCTAGCAAGGTTGCGTATTCGAGATTGGTGCGTGCAACTTTCAGCTCATGTTTCATCATCGCCACCTGGGCTTTGGCGACATTCAGATTGCTGACTGATTCTTCGTAAACTCGTCTTGCCACAATTTGGGTTTCCACCAGTTTGGAATAGCGTTGATATTCTTCTTCTGCGAATTTCAACCGGCTTTCCGCGCTGTTGAGATTTTCCTGCGCAGCTTCAACTTGGGCTTGCAGATCGTTGTCTTCAAGTTTGACCAGTATATCGCCGGATTTGAAAGCGTCGCCGCTGTTGAAGTTTACGCTAATTACTCTTGCCGTAAACAGCCTTGAGATGATATCGATTTCTTCACGGCTGCGGATAGTTCCCACCGCGGAATAATACGTAGGGATATCGCTGGCGGATAAGGTGTGCCATTCCAGCTGTGAATTTGGCGTGATATCTTTTTCTCCGGGTAAGACCTTGGTTCCGGCTCCGATGGCGCCGGATTGATAAAGGATTGCCAAAATGATAAAAACAGCGACCGCTACTGCAAAAAATATGAATTTTATTTTTACTGGGGTATGCACTTGACACAACCTTACCCCATATGTTGTGTTGATTTAATGTTTTCGTATGTTACCGGCTCCGTTTCTACCGCATATTGGAGTAGTCGATAGAACAATAAGCCCCGCGAG
>JAAYPP010000035.1 GCA_012519765.1 Lentisphaerota bacterium | reverse complement strand
GTAAAACGGTTTGGTAAAAAGTTGAATAAATCCTTTCCAGGCCGCGAATGAAATCAGCAGCCAGTAAAACGGCATCAGTAACGCCATTGGAATCAGCGAATAGTAGCGGCGCTTGAGACATGCGGTGATGTGAATCGCGATAAAAAGCAAATTAGCCGTCAGCAGTAACATGCTGATGCCAAAGAGCAGAACGGAAAGCACCGCCCAAAATTGATTTTCGTCCGGTCCCCAGTAAAAAAGCGGCCAGACCTGAAGACGCAACCAGCCCAGTCGTAATCCTTGATAGCCATCAAAAATCTGCGGCCCGATAACGGCGGAAGAGAGCGTTTCGCCGTTGGTCAGCGCATGTGTGAGCAGGCCAAGATAAATCAGGCCAGCGGCCCAGAAGAACACATTGGCCAACATCATGAATGATGAAGCGCCGACACTGAGATAAAAACCCAGAAACCCACGCAATCCGAGTTGTTGCAAGGTTTGCAGCGGTCGGCGGGAGTGAACTAAGTGAGTCTGAATAAAACCCTTAACCCAGCGGGAACGCTGACGCACCCAGTTCCAGAGTTGTGAATTAGCTTCTTCCCAGGTGGTGGAATCGAGCACGCAGGTGGTAAATCCAGCTTTGTAAATCCGCAAACCAAGATCACAGTCTTCGGTGACGTTAAACGGGTCCCAGCCGCCGCATTGGCGAAGCAGCTCAGTGCGAAAGTGGTTGGAAGTTCCGCCCAGCGGTATTGGCACCCGCATCATGCTTAATCCAGGTAAGAGCAAATCAAAAGTCGTGGAGTACTCGATCGTGAAGAAGCGGGTCAACCAGTTAAAACGGGAATTTTCGTAGTTGAGTTTAGCCTGTATGCAAGCCAGATTTTTCGGGGAGTTATAAAAAACAAACCAAGCTTTTTTGAGTTGATCTGTTTCCGGGCGGTCTTCCGCATCAAAAATCACACAGAATTCGCCTTTGGCGCGTTCCAATCCGTAATTGCAGGCGCGCGGTTTGGTTTTCGGATTCATGCCTGGGATTATGATGTTCTCGCAATAATCAGGAAGCCGGCAGTGTTGAATCGCTTCAATTGTGGTCAGATCATCGTTTTCAAGCAACAGTTTGACATCCAGTTTGTCTTTTGGGTAATCCAGAGCAGCGATATTTTTGAGGATTTTATCAACGATGTTGGCTTCTTTGTAAAGAGGTAGAAAAATCGTATAGACCGGAAGATTTTCATCCTTGATGACAGATAAAGCCGCGTCGGAGACGAAACGTTCAGCTCGCCCCCAAAGTGACAGCGCGGAGGCTGAACAACGGAAAATTACTGCGGCAAAGTACCAGAATGCCATTATCATGGTCGCCGCCATAATAAAATAATCCCAGCGGTACTTTAACAAAAACAAGGTTACGAAAAACACCAGCAGATAGAAAATTTTCTGTCTGTTCGAAGCGGTGATGCAGGCGCAACCGCTACCGGCACGCCTGATAAATTGTTCAGTCAATCTATCAAACGAAACATTTTTCAGCGATTTCATAACTGTATAAAAATGAAATTGCACGAACGCTCAAGCGCGTGGTAAATGCCAATTTCAGTTTGATTCCTTCCCCTTTGTGTATATTTATTCATTCTTTGGCAAATAATCCGGTAGAAAGATAGCGTTCGCCGGTATCGCAGACCAAGGTTACGATATTTTTGCCGTTCATGTCGAGGCGGTCGGCCATTTTCATCGCCGCAAAAATATTGGCACCGGAACTGATGCCGCAAAGCATAGAAAATTTGGTTGCCGCCATGCGAGCGGTACGGATAGCGTCATCCTGTGAGACGGTGACAATTTCATCGACAATCATACGGTCGAAGTTGCGTGGGACAAAACCGGCGCCAATACCTTGTATGCCATGTGGCGCGGCCGGGTTCCCGCTCAATACTGCCGATTCGGTCGGTTCTAAGGCGACAACTCTGATTCTCGGATTTTGTTCTTTTAGAAAGCGTCCAGCCCCGCTAACCGTTCCACCGGTGCCTACTCCTGCGATAAAAATATCAACTTTGCCATTTGTTGCTTCCCAGATTTCCGGTCCGGTCGTCTGATAATGCGCTTGGGGATTGGCGGGATTCTCAAATTGTCTGGACCAAAAAGCGCCCGGCATGGAGCCGGCCAATTCTGAAGCTTTGGCTACTGCGCCGGACATCCCTTTTTCAGCCGGAGTCAAGATCAGTTCCGCACCCAAATATTTCAACAGCGCAATACGTTCGGCGGACATTGATTCCGGCATGGTAAGCAACAGTCGGCATCCGAGTGCGGCAGTAGCCATCGCCAAGCCGATACCCATATTGCCGCTGGTCGCTTCAATAACCGTGCCGCCGGTACGGATTTTTCCTTCGTTCAGGGCATTTTTGACAATATTTACTGCCGCACGGTCTTTGATGCTGCCCAGTGGATTGAGATTTTCCATTTTTACCCATACTGAGGAGCCGTTAAGATTCTGCGTTAATTTTACCAGTGGGGTACGGCCGACTGCATCCAGTACATTTTGGCAGCTGTTCATGAATAATCCTCCCATTGATAAATATGGTCTTTTTACTTGGCACTGCTGAAATTATAAGCGCGCCCAAGTGTTTTGTCAACGACAAAGCACAAAATAAAACATTTATAGCAACCTGACCAAACGTTTTTATCATATTTTTGAAACGATTAGTTCAAGCAACTTCTGATGTTCGTTTTTCCATGGCTGCGGCCACAATTCTGCGAGTTTTTCTCTGATAGTATCCGGATTTTTAGATTCGGCGAGTTCAATTGCCGCCAAAGCAGCACCACTGGCAAAATTCACGGGAAGTCCGTTTTGTCCGAGAATTACCCGCATAGTACCGATTACCCGGTCGTCCCAGCTCAATTTACGCGGAATATCGCGAGTAATGCGGGCAATAGCATCTTTCAAAAAAGGGTTCGTCATCCGGATCAGCAAATCTTCAGCATAGTTTTTGAAACCTGCTTCGGTGAATAATTCGTCATTGAACAAACTCCATTTGCGGCAAAGGGCAGGGCCGGATTCTTCGATAAATGCTTTGCGGGCAATATCCATCAATTCTCGATCCGCACGCAGTTCACTCATAAACTGAAATCCGCGTTGCCGTCCCAATATTCCAAGCAAAAAATGAACGGCATTGTGTCCATAAAGTTTAGCTTCTTCGAATGGATAAAGATCATCTTTGACGTATAAATTCTGGGTTTTGCGATTTTCAATACCGTCACATTTGGATATATATATGCGGTTAAACTCTTCGACCAGATGTGCGCGTCCCGCTCCGGGGCATAGTAATTGAAGGTTTTGCGCTGCGCAGTCTTCGGCAGGAACAACTCCGCTCATTTTTCCGACAACGGTGTTCAAATAAAATGTATTGAGAAAATCTTTGCCGACGGCTTTAGCCAGTTCTTCTGCTGCATGATTATTGTTTTCGGCAGTATAGATGAATCGGCGGCGTTCCGGCTGGCGCTCAAAACCGGTTTTCAGCCATGCCGCAGTTGCCGGGAAGAATCTGACGCTGGGCAATGCGGTCGCGAATTCTTCGCCTTCAGCGGCGGCTTCGATCAGTTTCTGCAGTTCTTCCGGAACGGTCGGATTGTAAACTTCGACATTGGGATAGGTTTCGCTGTAGATGCGGGTTTCCGCGGCAATATTAACGGTAATCTTACCGCCTGTTGAGTTGACAGCATTTTTCAGCGCGTCATCAACTTCAGCAATGACAATGCGGTCGAATTTTCCTTTGGAAGCGCCGGCGAGAAAGATGCCGGTCTGAATGGGACCGAGCCCGATACCTACGAATGTACTCATAATAAAGTTCCCGAAGTGGTGGTTGAAAATTAATTGTAAAATATAGCTTTGAACTGAAAAAATCCAGCCGCTTGCTACTATTTTTGGTAATGTCTGATGGTTTTTTTCTCGCGGTTATACATCTGATGTTGCTTCTCTTTATGTGTTTTTTTGTATTGCCGAAAACTTTAAAATTTGCGCGCGCATTATGCGCGCGTGAATTTCAGTGCGGGTCGGACATTCCAGCTACTTGATTGAAAAAAACCTTTTGTTGCGGTATATTGCCAGCTCAATTTTCAGGAAATAACTATGACAGAATCCAATACCATACTGAATCGAATCAACAGCCCGGAAGATATCCGCGGACTGTCAACTGCGGAGCTGGAAGCACTGGCGGCGGAAATACGCCAATGTATTATCAGCGTGGTGTCGCGCAACGGCGGACATCTCGCGGCCAATCTTGGTACAGTCGAACTTACACTTGCGCTGCATTCGGTTTTCAATACTCCGAAAGATAAAATAATTTGGGATGTCGGACATCAGACTTATACCCATAAATTAATTTCAGGACGACGCGATAAATTCGAAACGCTCCGGCAGTTCGGAGGCTGTTCAGGATTTCCAGCGGTCTGCGAATCTGAATACGACTGTTTCATCGCCGGGCATGCCGGCACTGCTATTTCCGCGGCTATAGGTATGAAAGCTGCCGCTGAACATCAGGGCAGTCATGAGCAAGTGGTTGCGGTGGTTGGCGATGGTTCATTCAACTGCGGAATTTCGTTGGAAGGGATGAATAACGCCAAATCCGGATGCCGCGGTCTGGTGGTGGTTCTCAATGACAATAAAATGTCGATTTCTCCGAATGTCGGAGCGATGGCAAGGCATTTGAATCATTTAATTTCGGCGGCCGGATATATCCGTTTTCGCGCCTCTATCAAAGATTTATTTTTGCGTTTTCGCAGCGGTAAAGGCTTATACCGTTTCAGTTCCAGATTATTGCGCTCGTTTAAAACCCTGATTTTGCCTGGCAGTGTTTTTGAAGCGATGGGTTTCCGTTACATGGGCCCAATCAACGGGCATGATATTGACGCGTTGAAACGCACTTTGAAGGCTGCGCAAAACAGTGTTAAGCCAGTACTGGTTCATGTATTAACCGGCAAGGGCAGGGGGTATCAGCCAGCAGAGAATGCGCCAGAAAAATTTCATGGACTGTCATCGTTTAATCCTGATACCGGGGAAGCTCCCGAGCAAAATCATACTACTTTTTCACAGGCATTCGGCAATGCACTTTGCGAGCTGGCTGAACGGCGTGACCATGTGGTCGCCATTACCGCGGCAATGTCTGCCGGCACCGGGCTTGCCTGTTTCAGTAAGAAATTTCCACGCCGTTTTTATGATGTTGGCATAGCAGAAGAACATGCCGTTGTTTTTGCGGCGGGGCTGGCTTCAGGAGGGATGCGTCCGGTGGTGGCGATTTATGCCACGTTTATGCAACGGGCGTTGGACTGTCTTTTTCACGATGTCTGTTTGCAGAATATTCCGGTTATCCTGGGGATTGACCGTGCCGGAATTGTCGAAGACGGTCCGACTCACCACGGGATTCACGATCTGGGATTCATGCGCACAATGCCGAATTTGACGATTATGGCTCCGGCTGATAAGCATGAACTTTCTTCAATGCTGGAATTTGCTTATGAGCTGGCTTCACCGGTGGTTATCCGTTATCCGCGCGGCAGTGCCGAGCCGGTACCGGGCTTACAGAATTCGCCGCTTGAACATGGCAAAGCACAAGTCTTGCGGGATGGTGTTGATCTTGCGCTGTGGGCATGGGGACGTGAAACTAAAACCGCGTTGGAAGTGGCCGAAAAACTGAACGCACTTGGTATGTCCGTCACTGTAGTAAACACCCGTTTTCTCAAACCGTTTGACGTCGAATTGCTCCGTAAACATGCGGCGACAATGCCGATTTTTACTTTGGAAGACAATCAGACCGGAGGCGGTCTGGGAGTTACCGTAGATGAGGAGCTGATTAATTTTCAGCACTGCGGAGTCAAACATTTCGGCTGGGGCATTCAGGTTTTGCAGCATGGCGCGGTCGGGTTGTTGCGTCAGGAAAATGGCTTTACTGTGGATTATATTAGTGAAGCCGCCATTGAGATCATCAAAAATTCAAAAAAATAGAAATGGAGTATGCAAATTATGAATAAATTACTGGCAATTTTTATGTTGACTGCGGGCTGTACACTTTGTACGGCACAGGAAGCAAGCAAACGTGAAGAAGAGACCAAAATCGCTGCGCTGAAACAGCAGGCCGAAGAGGTTAATCAGCAAATGGCGAAAGTTCGTGTTGAAGTTATAAAAAAAGACCCTGAACTTCAGAAGCTTCATCAACAGATACTGGCTTTGCATCGTGAACTGGCTTTGCGTGTTGACAGCAAGCGTGACATGCGAATACTGATTCTAAAATCTGAAACTATTGAACGCGAACTCAGAGAGATTTCACTGAAAAAAACCACTCCCAAAAAGTAATCACAGGAGAACTTTAATCATGCCATTTGAACATGGAACATTTGCACTTTCAATTTTTGCGCTTCCGGATGAGCTGCCGGAAAATTATCTTGAACTTTTTGACGGAATGAAAGCCGGGATACTGGATTCCGTAAAAGATGAACCGCAGGTCGGTTGGGTCAGCGGAAGGCACCTGCTGGAAAATACTATTGATGAAGTGACCGCGCTTTGCGGAGGTCATCTTTACCTGAACTTGCGCCGAGCAGAACGCAAAATTCCGTCATCCCTGCTTAACGCAATCTGCCGTCGCGAAGAACTCGCTTACATGCAGGCAAACGACACTTCTGCAGTTCCGTATAAACAGAAGAAAATGATCAAAGAAGAAGCGATTGAAAAAAATTTAATGAAGATGCCGCCGAGTATCTCCGGAACACCAATGGTTATTGATATGGCTTCGAAGATGCTTTATCTGGGAACTGGTTCCGGAGCACAGATTGATAATTTCGTAGCTCATTTTTATAAGACACTGAAGATCGAACCAGTGCAGATTACTCCGGAATGGGTTCTGGAGAATCGTTTTCAAATGACTGAAGTATCGTTGCCGGTGGTGATGTTCTCCGAGAATTGCGACGGTGAAACTACGCCCGGACGCGATTTCCTGACTTGGATATGGTATTACAGCGAATGTCACGAAGGAATGATTAATGTCGGACAGTACGGCGAATTTGTGTTTGCCATCGAAGGCCCGTTGACTTTTGCGTTTGCTGCTGAAGCTCGTGGTGCCGGAGAAACCACCCTGAAAAAAGGCGATAGTCCTCTGCGCGCGGCTGAAGCGAAAGCGGCTTTGACCGTAGGAAAAAAACTGAAGAAGTCAAAGTTTATTATGGCTCGTGGAACTGACACCTGGAGCGGTTCTTTTGATGCTGATTCTTTCACATTCAGCGGTTTGACGTTACCGGAAGGCGAAGAGATGGATCGCGACAGCCGTTTTGCCGAACGCATAGATAATCTGCATATTTTTCAGACCGTGATTCGCGAGTATTACGCCTTGTTTGTCCAGACTGTAACCGGACCGCAATGGGCTGAAGAGGAAGAAAAAATTCAGCGCTGGGCGGCAGAACGCGATTCACGATAAATAATTAATGATGCCGGATACTAGAAATAAGATATCCCAGGGCATTTACGTTTGACAAATCATTTGGCGGTGTGTTTTATGCTGAAGAAATGGTTTTCAGGACTGATTATCGGGTTGATATTTTTAACGATATCAGCCAGTGAGTGGTATCCGGCACGTGTAGAAATGTCCGGAGGCGATGTTCTGGATGGCGAAATCGCCATGACCGGAAGTCGTCCGCTGGTCATCAATACCGATCCTGATCAAAGAACTGTCAACCGCCGTGTTCAATTCGATGATCTGCTGATGATAAGTCAGATTGTTGAGCAGCGTAGCGTGGAAAAACCCTGGCTTTACACCGAATCAGGCAAGAAAGACAAAACTTTTTTGCCTGGCGAATATTATTTTTTGAATTTTAAAACTGAGCTGTCGCTGGTTACTGGAGAAATTTTACGTGGGCATATTATTTCAATGCCTCTGCGGTTCCGAACTCCGGATGGATCAGGTAAATTGTTTCTTAGCCCATCTTTCGCACTCAAAAAAAATGGAAATTTTCTTTTGAGTTCAAAACTTCAATGTCACTATTTTTCCTAAATTGTAACTCGTTGATTATCAAGGGTTGAATTTTTTCTATTGTCTTTG
>JAAYPP010000219.1 GCA_012519765.1 Lentisphaerota bacterium | reverse complement strand
GAAAATTAATGAATTGAGTAGAGAATCTAAATTTTGTAAATGAGCCAAACGGTTTTATATTAACGCTTGAATCCGTGAGAAATTCAGTGAGACGCAAATACGTTGCAATGAGTTTCCCCGAAGGGTAAATTATCTTTAGTTTTTTAACCCGATAGGTGAGTCGGCTGAATTACTATAATATTTTGTAAATAAATGTGTTAACAACAATTACACTTCAATTTATCACGGATTCAGGTTAGCAGGAAATTAACATAAAACTATCCCAATGCAAGGAATAAATCATGAGTTTTCTAGGAGAAGACTATCTAATTGGCAATCCCTCAGGTCGAAAATTATTTCAGGCGGTGCGCGATTTGCCGATTGTCGATGCCCACAATCATGCCAATGTCAAAGAGCTTGCCGCCAATCAGAACTATTCTGACATCTGGCAACTGTTTGCCGCAAGCGACCACTATGTCTGGGAAATCATGCGCAAGCGCGGTGTTCCCGAAGAATATATTACCGGCAAACGCAGTTCAGAAGAAAAATGGCTTAAACTGGCATCGGTTTTCCCGGAATTTGCAGGAAATGCCGTCTATGAGTGGATTCATCTTGACCTCAACCGTTATCTTGGTATTTCCAAACTGCTCGGACCGGATACCGGCGCGGAAATTTGGGCGGAAGGTAACGCCGTGCTGGCGCAAAAGTCACATAAACCGTTAGCACTTCTCGACAAAATCGGCGTGGAAGTGATGTGTTCCACAGACGATCCGGTTGATTCACTGGAGTACCACCGTGTGGTCAATCAGCGTATCGGACGGATTCTGGTAAGACCGACCTGGCGTCCGGACAAAGCAATGAAAATCACCAGCCCGGGCTGGCGTGAATACATGGAACGCCTTGGCGAAAGATTCAATCTGCGCCTGGAAAATTTTGACAACCTGCTGGAGGCAATGCGGCTTTCCCATAATTTCTTTGCGGAAAACGGCTGCGTGGCAACAGATCATGGTCTGGAGGTGATGGTTTCGGGTACGGCGTCTAAACAGAATGCGGATATCGTTTTCAAAAAGGCCATGAATGGTGAATCCGTATCTGCCGCCGAAGCAGAGATATTTATGAGTTGTTTTCTCGGTGAAGTCTGTGAATTGAACGCTGAAAAAAACTGGGTTACTCAACTCCACATGGGGGCGGTTCGCGATGTCCGTGACTCGTTGTGGCAGGCGCTCGGCGCGGATGTCGGCGGCGATATCTGCAACTCAATGCAGGACCATATGCGGCCGCTGATTGAATTTTTGAACCGCTTTGATAATCGTCTGAAAGTCGTGCTCTACTGTCTCGATCCTGCGCATCAGGCGATGCTGGCCACGATGGCGCGGGCGTTCGGCGAAAAAGTTCGTCTCGGTTCGGCATGGTGGTTGCTTGATACTCCGGTAGGCATGCGCCGTCAGTTGGAATATATCGGTTCGGTGGATACGTTCGCCAATTTTGCCGGAATGGTATCCGATTCCAGAAAGCTTTTGAGCTACGGTTCCCGTTTTGAAATGTTCCGTCGTATTCTGTGCGGAGTTTTGGGCGAACATGTCGAACGTGGTCAGGTACCATACGAAGTAATGGAAAATCTCGCAGTGTCAATGTGTTATCAAGGGCCCAAGGAATTCTACAAACTTTGAAAATGTTTTGAACAACCGGGCTTAAAATTTGCGCGCGCATTATGCGCGCGCGAATTTTAGCATACTATAAAAACCTAAAATGGAGGCAGGCGATGATTCGGAAATATATCGATTTTATGTTTAAGGATATGTGGGAATATGAAAAATATGACCTCAATCGCGTCCGTTACAACTGGCTGTCCGCACTGCGTGTTGCATTTATGTCAATAAACGGTTTTCGCAAAAACAGTTGCCGCCTCAGGGCGTCAGCGCTGACATTTTATTCCATTTTTTCGCTGGTACCGATTACTGCCATGGCATTCGGTGTCGCCAAAGGATTCGGCATGGATACTACACTGCGCGAATTTCTTTATGAAAAATTTGCCGAAAACCCGGAAGTGCTGGATCGAGTTTTTCTATATGCCGATTCGAGGCTTGAACAAACCAAAGGCGGAATGATCGCCGGCGTCGGGGTTGTCCTGTTGTTCTGGGCAGTGATTAAAATGCTGGGTAACATTGAAGCGGCATTCAATACCATCTGGGGAATCACCAATCACCGTCCGCTGTCCCGCAAATTCAGTGACTATCTGTCCATGGCAGTGATTTGTCCGGTGTTGATGATATCCGCCAGCAGTGCGACCACATTTGTTCAAAGTTACCTGTCGCGTGCCAGTGAAATGATGCTTCCGGATTTTTTGCATGGTCCGCTGATTATTTTTTTGGCTAAGTTATTTCCGTTTGTCATGTTATGGGTAATGTTCCCGTTTCTCTATTCATTCATGCCGAATACCAAGGTAAAGTTTCGTTCCGCACTAATCGCCGGAATTTTGGTTGGGACAGCGTTCCAACTGTTACAGAGCGGATATTTGTCAACCCAGATTTTCCTTTCGAAATACAATGCCATTTACGGAAGTTTTTCGGCATTGCCATTATTTTTAACCTGGCTTCAGTTGAGCTGGATGCTGATTTTATTCGGAGCCGAAGTCTCTTGCGCGATTCAAACTGTAGTTGATCACGAGTTTGAACCGTTGGCCAGGGAATTGAGCCCATCAGCACGTACCAGGATTATGCTGGTACTTGCCTCCGCCATCGCCAAAAATTTTCATAAACAGGAACCGGCGCTAAACGACGAACAGCTTTCGCTCGCCACCAATATTCCGTTTCGCCTGGTGCGCGATTCGCTGAATCGCTTGGAAGATGCCAAATTGATTGTCTGTGCGCAGGACAGTGACGGTTATTATCCGGCGTTGCCTCCGGAAAAATTCACACCGTTGAATGTTATACAGCAACTGGGCGATAACGGGAAAAATTATATTCCGCGCCGCAAAGTTCCGCTGTATGAAGAAACTGCCGAATATCTGAAAAAACTTCATGCGGAAATTGGTATCTCTGTTCTGAACAAACCGCTTCATGAGTTATGAGTTCAGCTTCTTCTCAGTTTGATACGATTATTATCGGCGCCGGCCTTTCCGGGCTGGCTGCCGGAATTCGTCTTGCGCACTACGGGCAGAAGGTATGTATATGCGAACGTCATTCGCGTATCGGCGGCTTAAACTCGTGGTACTCGCGTAAAGGAATGTTGCTGGAAACCGGTCTTCATGCGATGACCAATCTGGCACGACGCGACGATCCTAAATCATTACCTTTGCTGAAAATGTTGCGGCAACTCAGAATTCCGCTTGACGCGCTTCAAATCAGGGAACAGAATTATTCGCTGATCCGTTTCCCTGAAAAAACCTTGAAGTTTGACAATCATTTTCAAAATTTCGAGGCATCGCTGGCTGACACATTTCCCCATGAAATTGACAATTTTCAGCGTCTAGACCGGTTTATCGCCGAATTTAACGAAGTCAATTTAAATCATCGGTTCATTTCCGCGAGAAGGCAGATCGGTCGTTTTATCACGGATCCGCTGCTGACCGAGATGTTGCTCTGCCCGCTTTTTTATTACGGGAGTGCCGTCGAAGACGATATGGACTTCGCTCAATTTGCGATAATGTATAAAAGCATTTTCCGTCAGGGTTTTTTCAGACCCGGCGGCGGCATTAAAGCGTTGCTTGATCTGATGGAAAAACGTTTTATTGAATCCGGCGGCGAATTGAAGTTGAACTGTAAAGTTGATGAAATTCTAGTTTTTAACGGCGTTGCGAGCGGAGTACGTTGCGCCAATGGTGATGAACTGCATTCGCATCAAATTTTATCATCGGCAGGACTGCCTGAAACCCAGCGATTGAGCAGACAGAAGACTATTGCCGCACCGGGTAATTTGGCATTTTTTGAAACCCTTGCCGTTTTCGACAAGCTGGACGGACACGACGAAACGATTATTTTTTTCTGCAACGACGAAAAACTCGCTTATCGCCGCCCGGAAACTCCGGTTTCCTTAAACAGCGGGGTTATTTGCCTGCCTCATAATTTTCAATTTAAATCCGGCGATTTTGTGCCTGCTCCAATGTTGCGGACAACAGTTTTATCTGACTACCGGACATGGCACGATGTTGATTATGCCGCGACCAAAAGCCGGGCATTGCACGACGTTCTGAAAATGACCGGCGGCATGACCGGTGTTGATATGAATAACGCGGTGTTTACAGACGCCTTTACTCCGAAAACTATTGAACGTTATACCGGCAGGCTCAACGGCGCCATCTATGGTTCAGCAGAAAAGCAGCGCAACGGCCTGACCGAGATAGAAGGTTTGTACATCTGCGGAACCGACCAGGGATTTCTGGGTATTACCGGCGCCGCGTTAAGCGGCATATCCATCGCCAATTTACATCTGCTGCTGACCTGATTATAATTACATCAGTTTGCAGCGCGGCAAATCCTGAACATCAACCAGACCGGTCACCCGTTTTTCCGCATCAACCGCAATAATAGCGTTGATATGGCGTTTTTCCAGAATTTTAAGAGCTTCAACAGCCAATGAGTCTTCCGGGACATAGATCGGATTTGCACTCATAACTTCACTGACCGGAGTACTCAGTACTTCAATACCGCGTTCAATATGACGGCGGAAATCACCATCGGTAAATATTCCCAGCAGGTGACGTTCAGCATCGACGATCAGCGCCGCTCCGCTGCGGGCTGCCGTAATTTTCAGCAGGGTGTCTTTGACGGTAGTGTCAGGAGAAACCAGCGCCAGACGGTCGCCGCTCCGCATAATGTCGCGAATCCGCATGGTTACCGCCCGCCCGATAGCGCCGCCCGGATGCAGACGACCATAATCTTCTTTGGTGAAACCGCGTTCCTGCAAGAGTGCCATAGCCAAAGCATCGCCCAGCACCAGCAATGCGGTGGTGGTAGCGGTCGGCGCCAAGTTGAAGGGACAGGCTTCCTGCGGAACTGCCATTTCAACGACCAGCGAACAGTATTCGGCAAGGCTTGACTGTGCCGAACCGGTAATACCGACAATTTCAATTCCGAGCCGTTTGGCGGGAGTCAAAATACCCAGCAGTTCTTCTGTTTCGCCACTGTAGCTGAGCGCGATCAGCAAGTCGCCCTGTTGCAGAATGCCGAGATCGCCGTGAAGTGCTTCAACCGGATGCATGAAAACTGAAGGCGAACCGATGCTTGACAGTGTCGCGGAGATTTTTTTCCCGATATAACCGCTTTTGCCAATGCCGGTAATGACAATTTTTCCGCCGGCTCCAACCCGCTCCAGGCAGCGTTCCGTAAGCTGAATGAAACTGTCGCCAAGATTGTCGCGGAGCTCCTGCAATCCCTTGATTTCAATATCAAACACCTCACGGGCACGTTCAATAATTCTGTTCATTGCCAAATCCTCCGTTTATAAGCGGCACGAGCGCAGATCGGTAACGATTATTCCGCGCGCGCCAAGTTCATAAAGTTCGTCCATGATCCGGTTGCAGGTCGCTCGTTTGACCATTGCTTTTACCGCGACCCAGTCGGGATTGCTGAGCGGAGCAATAGTCGGCGCCTCAATTCCAGGCGTTACCTTGCAGGCCAGTTCCAGTTTAGTCCGCGGTATATCGTATTCCACCATGGCCCATGAACGCGCTACCATAATGCCCCGTATCCGTCCCAGCAGAGTTTGGATTTCCGGTCGTTCAGCCATCGCTTCGGTACGGGCAATCAGTACTGCTTCGGATTTCAACAACGGTTCGCCGGTAACTTCAAGTCCGGCTTCTTTCAGGGTGCCTCCGGATTCGACGACATCGGCGATAACATCTGCCACGCCGAGCCGGATGGAGATTTCCACCGCCCCGTCCAGTCGGACAATGGATGCTTTCGCGCCGCGTTTTTTCAGGTCGTCCTCGACAATATTCGGATAGGATGTGGCAATTCGCAAACCATCAAGTTTGTCCGGAGTCAATTCTGAACCCTTTGTAACCGCATAAAAGAAAGACGAACGTCCGAAATTCAACGCCATGATTTCTTTGACATCAGCCCGGCTGTCGAGCATCAGATCACGCCCGGTAATCCCCAATTCAATAATGCCTTTACCGACATAAACCGCGATATCGCGCGGTCTTAAAAAAAGAAATTCGATCCGGTTTTCTGCATCGGCAACCACCAGCTCACGCCCGCTGCGAACACATTTATAACCGGCATCTTTCAACAGTGCAACTGTCGCTTCAGATAATGCTCCTTTATTCGGAACTGCAACTTTTAAATCAGCCATTGTTATCCTCACAAATATTTGTAAACATCTTCAAGCTCAAGGTCATTCGCTATCATCATCACCTGCAGGTGGTATAAAAGTTGTGAAATCTCTTCAGCCGTTTTCTCGCGCCCTTCATATTCCGCGGCAATCCAGACTTCACCAGCCTCTTCAATTACCTTTTTCCCGATGAAATGCTTGCCTTTTTCAAGTTCCTTTACGGTTCCGGAATTAGGGTCGCCGGAAGCAACTTTGCTTTTTAATTCCAGAAATAACTCTTCGAATCTTTTCATTTTATTACCTCATATTTTACTGATTTTATTTAAAGAAAAAATCCGCCACTGCAAACATGTCACAGCCACAATTACAATCCCGCAAAGTACAAAACTGGTATCAGCATTAAAGATTTGCGTAATTGTTCCGCCTGCTAATGCTCCGGCGACACTGGCTATCCCCACCACCATCTCGTTTACTGCCACATAATGCGCGCTTTTGGATGGATGTGCCAGCGAGTGGAAAACCAGATAAAAATAGATACAGCCCGAATATAGACCATACAACAGCGCGCCGATAAAAAACGCGGATGTCGTATTGCCGAAACCAAACAACATCAGCGCCAGTGCCCCGGAAAGGCCGATCAGCAATGCCGGTTTCGGTTTGTACATCCAATAACGGCTGCGCAACAATAAAAACGCCATCGCCGCCTGTGCATAACTGACTACCGCCAGAATCATGCCGGCTTCTTCTTTTCCAATGCTCAGCAAATTAGCGCGGTACGGAATCAGCGTTCTTACCAGCGATACCGCAATCGTGCCGACGCCGGCGACCAGCCAGCCCACCCAGGCATAATCCGGCATTCTGGAATAATCGGCTTCCTCTGGCGTCTTGCTTCCCGGCGCACGCGATACGCGCAATGAACGCTTTCCCTGATATTTTTTGGCAATCAACCATATTGAACCGGCCATAACTATTCCCATCAGCGCATTGATGATAAAACCTGTATTGCGGTCCAGCATCCCGAAAATAAACGGGCCGGTAGCCATCCCGATACTCCACGATGCCGTATATAATGCCGTCGGACGCACTACCCCGGAGTCCTGATCAGGCTCCAAATCTTTCATGAATACCTGAAACGGAGCGCAATATACCGCCGACGTGACCCCGATTGCCGCAATGCCGATAAATTGCCAGGCTATTCCCGGAAAAATAAAAATCAATGAAGATGCGCTGATCCCTAAGGCCGCCAGCACAATCAACCTGGCAGAATTTTCCACAGTGGTGATTTTTCCCATTATCGCTGACACTAGCGAATAAATTAATGCCCACGCCGCGACCACACAGGTAACCACAAAACCGCCATGACCGGCTACCGAAAGTTCATAGGCTGAAATAAAAAAAGTCCCGCCGAGGATGTAATTGACCAGCGCCGGGAACAGATAGATTATAATATGCAATTCAAAAATCCCTTATTTTGTTAAAACCTATAACATACCTCTCACCCGGTCAATTTCCACATCATAAACATAATTCAGAACTAACCGATTCTGGTCGCAAATTGATTTCAAAGTTGTGCCGCTATAATTTATTGCCGCTACCGGTTATTTCACAAATAGGGTTAAAATATTCGAAAAATGGATGTTGTAATGCTGTTTTTGTATAAACTGTGGAAAATTTAATTTTTGGATGTATAATCTACAGAAACAGCATTACAGCATATTGCAGGGTGATAACATAAAAATAAAAATTAAAAAACTGGCATCAGTTCAGATGGGGTACTCGTTCAGGTCCCGTCTCGAACCCTCTGAAGGTGGCGGAGTTGCAGTTATTCAGATGAAGGATCTTCTGGATGATAACACGGTCTGGTGTAATGATTTGATTAAAATTGATATGAATGGCGTGAAAGAACATCACCTCGCGCAAAGAGGTGATTTGATATTCAGGTCACGCGGTCTTTTAACTACTTCAGCGATACTTCTTAAATATCCTGGCAAAACAGTGGTATCCGCTCCTTTAATAAGGATAAGGGTAACCAGGCTGGATATGGTTTTGCCTGAATACCTGAACTGGTATATCAGTCAACGGGATGCCCAGATTTTTTTGACCAGCAGAGCCAAGGGTACGGCTGCCCAAATGATCGACAAGCAGGTAATTGAAAATCTTGAGATAACATTACCAGATCTGGAAAAACAAAAAAACATCGTAGAGCTAGCGGTACTGTCTGCCCGTGAACAAAAACTGCTGAATACGCTGAGTAATAAGAGAAAACAATACATTGAGTCAGTGCTCGCGCAAATTGCCAAAGGAGAGCGCAAATGAAGGCTACAATTAATGCCAATGGGACCGAAATTGTCGTTCTCTCGAAGGGCAATGATAATGATTTCATTTCTATAACCGATATTGCCAGATACAAAAACCCTGATGAGCCTAAAGATGTAGTCAAGAATTGGATGCGGAGTCGCAGCACCATTGAATTTCTTGGATTATGGGAGCAGTTGAATAACCCTGATTTTAAAGGGGTCGAATTCGACTCCTTTAAGCATGAAGCAGGATCAAACGCCTTCACCCTTTCTCCGCAGAAATGGATTTCCAGTACGAATGCCGTGGGAT
>JAAYPP010000034.1 GCA_012519765.1 Lentisphaerota bacterium | reverse complement strand
TGTTGAAGAATTTGAGTATCAACTGAAAGCGAGCGGCATCCGTTTTGGCCTCCCTCAATCCAGGAATTTCGTCAATCACCTTATCGAAGTCAGGTTCCAGTTCGTCGGGGAACTGCAGGAAATCATTTTCGGCAGGGTTGACAGGAAACGGATATGCGACGGTTTGCGTCGCATCGGCAAAAACAGTATAACCGCCATCTTTCTGCCAGTCGCTGACAATGGCTGAGCCGCCGCTGTTAACACTGACGCGTTCCGCGATCAGATCAAGCCGCTGAGTACTGCCCGGAATCAGAAGTACGTCGGAGATAAAATCAGGCTCCTGCAAAATATGATATTGATACTTATATTCTGTTGCCGGCTCCCCGAAATAAAATGATTTTGCGGTTAACATGCCGGAATAACTTCGGGATTGCAGTTCATCGGCGGCAGCGGTGTTGTTTTCGCGCCAGATTCCGTTCTGATAGATTTCATAACCATGTCCGCGCAGGTATCCCGGAGGATGCTTTCCGGATGCCCGAATGACAATGCGTTGCTGATTGCTCAATACTTCCGGACTCATGATATTGCGCAGATTGACTTCTTTTCCGAATACCGTCCAGCCTTGACGGCGCATCATGCGTTGTCTTACGCCCATTTGGATCAGGTGATTTTCAAGTCGTCGCAAGTCATCTTCATATAGCCGGTAAAGTTTGTATGTTCCGAAAAGCATCAATGGCAATGCGATGATTACTGCGCCATGAATGATATGCTTCAGTCGTTGCGGCGAACCCTTTGCTTTTGCTTTTACGCAAATTTGTTCGCGGCGCAGTGCCCAAAGCGTGACGCTCAAGCTTAAAATAACCGAAGAAACATATAAAAAAGTGAAATTCCGGTTGATCAGGTTGCTGAACATCGGCAACCGGACATTGTCAATCGAAAAATTGAAGACATCACCGGAAGAAGTCATGGAAAAGATTGAGGCAGCTGCCGCAAGTCCGACTGTTGCTTTCCCTGAATCAAAAAAGGTCATCGCCACTGCCAGATAAAACATGCCGACAGTGTAATATTCCGGTCGAAATATCATGGTGATATAGCCGAAGCGTTCGCGGTTGAATGGAAACAACAAATCCAGTAGTCCGACGGCGACGGCAATCACTACTCCGGTATAGATGATAGAGCGGTCGCTGACTTTAAACGGTTTTCGCTGCAGCAACGATATTCCATATCCGAAAAGCGTCAGAATCAGAACATGCGGCAAGTCGGTGACTATGGTGAACATCAACAGCGCAGGCATCAGTACTGCCATTGAATGCAAAACCCGGGTTCTGGATTTATTCATAGTTCTCTTACTCTCCCGGAAATAATATCCTTTGAATTGACCGGATGAATAAAATCAGGAAAGCTGCCGCACGGGTCAAGCAGTATGACTTTCAATTCAGTACCTGCTTCGCGGAGACGCGTCACCAGTTGCGCACGATCGTCATCCCAGCTGAGCAAAATCAGCAGCGCGCTACCGATTTCAGAGATCTCATCCAAAACGACATCGGGAAGCTCATGCAGTTGCGATTGCGGATTGTGTTCGAGTCCGGCCAAAATATCAAGAATAGTATCAAACCCGGCCAGGTGACGTCCGGTTTTGAAATGGTGAACCCGGTTTCCAGCCGCGAAAATATCGACGACATACTCATCACGGGTAAGATAGTCCGTGATCGCCGAAGCGAGCGACAATGCCGCCTCAAAATTTTCGGCATAACGGTTGTCGGAATGGTATTTCAACCAGTGCCAGCGTTGTCGCGGAACATATGTATCAAGTATCAGTGCGACTCTGCTCAAATATTCGGTCTGGAATTCTTTCACCACCAGACTGCCGCGCCGGGCGCTGCCAGACCAATAGATATGCCGAGGGTCATCGCCGTCGCGATAGTCCCGGCATCCGTAGAAATCGGTAGATTCACCGACTTTGGAAACCCGGGACAGTCCCTCACGTTGAAAACGGCTTCCCGAAGGCAACAATAAATTATTCAACTGGGTGAACGCCGGATAAACTTTGATCAGGCTGGCTCCTTCCCGATTTCGAAAACTCCATTTGGTCAGCGAAAGCGGAAACATACTGTCGGCCATTGGTGAAAATAAACGGTAAATTCCCCGGCGTTCCGCGATACCCGAGGCATGCAACGAGGTCTGTTGTCTGCCGTTTAACGTGCTGACAGCGGCAGTGTCAGTGATTTTCAATCCTTTTTTGATTAGATACGCATCTAGCTCAAGATCCCAGGCCGGAATTTTTCGTAAATTGGTTATCTGGTAGGAAATCTGAAACTTTGAACCGGCACGGATACGTTCCGGAGCACGGCGCGCAATCTTCAGTTTCGGACGGAATAACCAGCCGACAATAAAATCAGTTGCGGCTATAACCAATAATGCCATCGCGGCGATTCTGACCGGCGACTCCAACGAAACCGAACTGTACAGCAATAGTATTGTAACAGGGAGAATAGCCAGCAAAGCCGGAATAGTAAACAGGCGCCACAGCCAGGCCAGTATCCAGGCAAGAAAAGCCGGAGTCGTTGCGCGATAACGGCCTTTGCGCGGTTCCTGATGCAGAATCTGAAACCACTCCGGGCCGTCGAGAAAACGATCCATATTTCGTTTATACCATTCCGCGATTTTCATTGGTCAAACCGGAACTTTGATATTTTCCAACAGGTCACTGACAATTTGGGCGGCAGTCATTCCGGAATACCTGGATTTGTTATCCAGCATCAGGCGATGCGGCAAAACCACAGCGGCAATCTCTTTGACATCTTCAGGCAGCACAAAATCTCTTTTTTTGAGAAAAGCGGCAGCCTGAGCGCAACGGGAGAGCGTCAGCAATGCGCGGGGACTTGCTCCGAGCGTAATTCTGCTGTCACTGCGGGTAGCGCGAATCAGCCTCAACATGTAATCAGCGACAGAGTTTTCGACTTTAACTTGACGCACCGCGGATTGAAGATCAATTACTTCTGCGGTGTCCATGACCGCTTCAATCGTCAGTTCCGGATCTTCACTGAGGCGTCCGAAAAGCATGTCCAGCTCGTTTTCTTCATCCGGATATCCCAGCGTCAACTGCATCGCAAAACGATCCAGTTGCGCCTCCGGTAATTGATAAGTGCCCTGGTATTCAACCGGATTTTCAGTTGCAATTACCAGAAAAGGACGCGGCAACGGAATGGTTCTGCCTTCCGTTGAGATCTGTCTTTCGCTCATCGCCTCCAGGAGCGCCGATTGGGTTCGCGGCGAGGCACGGTTGATTTCATCGGCCAGCAGAATATTTGAAAAAACCGGGCCGTCGCGAAATTTGAAACTGCCATCCTGTGGATTGTAAATGGAACTGCCGATAATATCTGCCGGCAGTAAGTCAGGAGTAAATTGAATACGGGTGAACTGACAGTTTAAAGACGCCGCCAGGGCTTTGGCCAGTGTGGTTTTGCCGACACCGGGGACGTCTTCCAAAAGAACATTGCCGTCCGCCGCCAGGGCGGTAATCAGCAAAGAAATGATGTTGTTTTTACCGCGAATAACTTTGGCCAAATTATTTGCGAGTTTGTTGGTGCGTTCAAGGAGCATGTCTTTATCCATTAATTCAAATCCTTTCTTTACGGTCTTATAAAATCAGAGGTTGAAAAGTCCTTTATGACTGCGTTTTGCTACGTCGCAACTGACCGCAAGCGGCATTGGCATCAGAACCTTTTTCAACGCGTAAAGTTACGTTGGCATGGCATGATTCTAAAATTTGCTGGAAACGCCTGATTTTATCGGGCGTCGGGCGTTTGAACTCCGAGCCAGTGTCATTGTACGGAATAAGATTGATTTTGGCATGCTGGCTGTGAGCTATTTCTGCCAGCTGACGCGCTGCGCTATCATCATCATTAATGCCAGCCAGAAGAGTGTATTCAAAAGTGATCATACGCCCGATTTTTTTACGGTATTCGTTACAGGCTTCAAGAATCTCCGAGATGCTGTAACGCAATTGGGACGGTATAATTTGCGCGCGAACTGTATCGTTGACGGCATGAAGCGAGACTGCCAGGGTGAACGGCTTGCCCAGTTCTGCCAGCTTGCGGATGCCGGGAACATAGCCGCTGGTTGAAACGACGATTCTGCGCGGCGACAATCCAATCATATCAGGGCTGCTAATGATGTCCAGCGCTGCCGCCAGATGGTCAAAGTTAAGCAGTCCTTCGCCGATGCCCATAAATACAATATTATCGGGCAATCTGCCGATTATTTGGCTGCCGTGCCAGAGTTGTTCAATAATTTCGCCGCTTAAAAGGTTGCGTACCAACCCGTCCGCGCCGCTGGCGCAGAAACGGCAACGCACCGGGCATCCGATTTGTGTGCTTAAGCAAAAAGTCACTCTTTTAGGCGATGGAATAATTACCATTTCAACGGCGTTGCCGTCGCGCATCGTAAGCAGTAGTTTTTCGGTTCCGCTGCCAGATTTTGAACGTTCGGAAATTACTGACGAACCGCAATCCGTGTTATCCCGGATATAGTTTTTGAATTGCGTGGGAAGGTTATGCATTTTTTCTGGTATGAGGACAAGTTTTTTATAAACCCATTCCGTCAATTGTCGTGCCCTGAAAGGGGGTTCCCCTGCCGCGACAGCCAGCGCATTTATGCCGTCAATCCCCAGTCCGCTCAATAATGGTTTCATAATTCCTTACTTTCTTCGAAATTGGCCAGAGTCCCCTGGTAAAGACAAAGCCGCTGTTGACGATATTCCATCCGGTCCGGCAAAAGATTACGCCAGCGTCGGCTTGGATCCTGAGGGAATTCCGTGCTGATCAGATATACCGTTTTCTGTTGTGCCGGGAGCTCTTTCAATGAGGAAATCTTTTTGACCGGCCAACCCATATAGTGACATTCGTTGTATAAATCAAGAATTTTTGCTTTGTAAATGATTTCACCGGAAGGTACCGATTCATATTTCAATGCCTCATGAATTTCATGACCAAGCATACGTTTTTCATTTTCTTGCGCTCGATATGGAACAATAATTGACCAGGAAAAGATCGAACAAGACATTGAGAGCATCAAAAGCCAGCACCACAGCGGTCTTTGGCGTCCGTTAACGGTTAAAAATCCGGAGATAATGATCAGCAGTACCGCCCCGCTAACGCCGGCGATCTGATTTTTTAGTAATTCCCGGAACGCAAATCCACGTTCAAGTTTTAATTGCTGAAGTCCCCATTCAGCGGGGATAAAATAAAACAGCAGTATAATGGTCGCCGGAATAACCAGCATGCCTGCCGGGATTGAACATATTTTAATGATTCGGTCGCCGTAGCGCCTGGCAATTATCCAATAATTTAATCCACATAAAATTGATAATGCCGGGAGCAAAATTACCATGTCGCGCGGTTCTGAAAACGGATTCAGCCACAGCCCGAAAAATAGTGAGATTACAACAGTGCGAAGAAAACGGCTATAGATTGGCGTCGAGTCTAATGAAAACAACGCTACACAAAACGGACTCCAGGCCAGCACTTGCCAGGGGGCAATTCGCAGGATTACATCCAGCGGAAAAAAGAGCAGATGTTCAAAATAGCGTCCTAATTGATTGCCTGGTGAAAACGAGGTGAAAGGCAATTGCCCTGAAAGTACAATATATGGAATTCCCCAGAGCATCACAAATCCAGACAGTATTGCAACCCCGCCCCAGAAGCCCGGTCGGTTCAGTTTTGTCCAAATTCCCAATGGTCGTCTCATAAATAAAAAAGGGAATATAAAATAGAGCAGCGATTGAAAACCACCAGTATAGAAAGTCAGTCCTCCAAACAACAACGAGATCAGCCAGGCGTGATTCCAGTTTCCCCGTACGAACCCCAGGTTGAACCACAGCAACCAGCCCGATAACATGAAAATCGCAATCATGGTCAATGGATAGCCTTCCGGAGTTTTGTCAATGATAATATTTGAACTTATCATCATAGCGGTGGCCGCGAAGGCCGCTTGAATGCCGCCAGCAAAACGAGTTGCTCGCCACACTATTGCCGCAATCAGGGCCAGGGCAAGAACGGAGATGGCGCGCAACACAAACTCCATTGGCAATCCTGTATATTGAAGAATTATTGACGCCAACCAGGGATAAAGCGGAAATGAATTATTTATGGCTTCGCCATGGGCGACTGTTATCGGCAATGTGAGATTCATTTCAGTTGCCTGTGCGGC
>JAAYPP010000218.1 GCA_012519765.1 Lentisphaerota bacterium | reverse complement strand
TTAGCGGTCTTTTCTATTAAAATGGTCTTCATACTTCTTCCATTTATTTTACGATGACGTATTCCATTACGCGGCTGAGTGCCTCTTCGTAGGAACTGCTTCTGGTGATGTAATCGGTGAATTCCTGAATCAGGTCGGAGCGTCCGTTCAGACGGAGTGCCGCTCTGACCTTGCCAATGATATTGAAAATATTTCCATCAGTGCCAGTAAGCTGTACGGTGATGTTAGTCTTGGTGGTTGCCATTATTTTACCCTCCCGTTTTTGCCGGGCCATCCGAGACCAGCAAAGTTGCGGTTGCCGGAGCGGAGTGCTGCAAGCTCGGCATCCACCGCTTTCTGGTAGTCCGGATGCTGACGTTCTTCTTCAAGGCAGTCAAAGCACAAGGCACGATAAGAAATGAGTTTTGAGCTGAAAATCTCCCCGAAAAAAGGCAACAAAAAAAACGCTCGATTGAGTGGCAAGCAGCATTTTTAATAAATTTATTTTAAAAGTTCAGGATTACTTCTCAATTTATGCGCTAAATCAACAATGGCTGCATTCATACATTCCTGCATAAGTTCAGAATATCCCAACACATCATGCCCCATACGATAATAAAGCCATTGCCAGATTTCTCTTGAACGATTAAAAGTATATTCCCATACGACTTTATCTTTTTTCTTAAGAACTAACTCTAATGCCAATTCATTTTCAGAAACTCCACAGGGAGCTCCAAACAACCACGGAAGAGCTCCATATATTGACAAGCCGTATCCAATCATATACCCTTTGAATTTTGTTGACTTCAATGTTCCGTAAAGAATAAAATCCGCCTTATCTTTTTCACCACCGAAAGTAAAAAACGCATCTGCAAATAAATTGGAACGACGCAAACTCACCGCTGCGGCTTTAGGCAAATCCTCTGCCGGTGTAAATTCAAATTCATTGACCGTCAAAAACATTCTGGCAGCATCAGGGCGATCATATTCGACCCAGCCAAAAGGAAACAATGGAATATAATACAGCAGTATAGCTGTTGATTGATTTCTTTGGTTACGGAAATCATCAAATGGAACAACTGCAACTTTTTTATTATACACCGGAGCAGATGAAACCTGAACCAAAGACTCCATCCTTGCTGGATAGACAAATTTTGCAGTTGTTCCGCATCCGGTCTGTAACAGCATTGCCAAAATAGGAACTGCAAACAATAATTTTTTCATTTATTTCTCCCTTATATAAGTTCTTTACTGTGAGGTAATTTCAAAAGTATTTAATTCGATAGGGTAGACAAAAAGGGGTAGATGGTTCATCTTAACTCTGGTCTAGCAAACTGGAGGAAAAAATGACCAATCTACCCAAGCTTTACTTTACGATGGAAACCTATCTTTTTCCAATGCTGGAAGAAGAAATTGGCGAATTAAGCGATAAAATGCGGGAGTTTCTGCGGATAGTTGAAGTTGTTCGGCCATCCCGGTTCATCGGCAGCACACTACGCTGGTGCGGATTTGGGCGGCCAATGAAAGATCGGGAGAAAATGCTTCGCGCGTTTTTCCTGAAAGCTGTTTATGATCTTTCGACTACGAAGGGGCTGATTGAAAATTTGCGGACAAATCCGAATTTGAGAAGACTTTGCGGCTGGGAATACTGCGGCGAGGTACCGTCGGAGGCGACGTTCTCCAGAGCATTCAAAGTTTTTGCCGTCGAAAAGGTTCCCGATGCCATTCATGCGATGCTCGTCAAAGAGAACTATACGGAAAAGTTCGTTGGCCATGCGAGCCACGATTCAACAGCCATTCCCGGTCGAGAAAAGGCTTGCCGTAAAAATACGCCGAAACCCAAGTTCAAAAAGAAGCGTGGTCGGAAAAGCAAAGCAGAAATGGCAGCAATGGCGGAACAGGAACTTGTCGAAACAAAAACTCGGCGGCTGGAACTTCAGCCGAACCGGCCGTTAGCGGAAAACCTCAGTGACCTTACGCAAGGGTGCGATTGGGGCGGCAAACGCGACAGCAAGGGGAAAACAACATTTTGGTGCGGTTACAAGTTGCATTTATCCATTGGCGATGGAGGTGTTCCTTTGGCGGCAATTTTGAGTTCAGCTTCTTTGCATGACAGTCAAGCGGCGATTCCATTGATGCAAATGAGCTCGGAGCGCGCGACGATTCTATATGATTTGGCGGATTCCGCCTACGATGCGGAAGAAATCAAAGCATTTTCAGAAGGCTTGGGGCATGTGCCGTTGATTGATCCGAATCAACGACGGGGAGAAAAGACCGAATTTGCTCCGGCGCAAAAGGTTCGCTATCGTGAACGCACAACGGTTGAACGTGGGAATTCGGATTTAAAAGACAATTACGGCGCTCGTCACGTCAGAGTCAAAGGACATTGGAAAGTTCTTTGCCACCTGATGTTCGGTGTGATTGCCATTGCGGTGAAACAACTCTTCAACATGCTTGAATAAAAACAGTTGGATTTGGTTGAAAATCACAAATTGAGAAACCCGCGTGATTGCGGGAATGGAGGGCGTACGCACAAAAATTGAATTTTTTACGGTTTTTTTGAAAAAATCGAAATGAATGCGCCAAAACGGTTTTGACGCACGAAAAAACGAGTTATCAACAAGCCAGAGCCAAGACTTTTGAAATTGGCTCTGTGACTTAATATATCATCAAGTATATAAAATTCAACACTGCTGTCCGGTAAAAAATTCAGTATAGAAACATGCTGAAAAGCTCCGGTTGTTCCGGTCGATTCCAGTCGGGCGGTTTTTCGATGGATTTTCTGTCAAGTCCCAAGACTTCAAGTAACGACAGATTCTGCATTAACGTGTCGCGGATTCGACTGGTGATTTCAGTCAAACTGAGCTTAAATCCGTGCAGAAACTTGATGTATGCGACAAGCAGATAATGAATCAGCGCAATCCAAATTTGCGTCATAACCGCGTTTTCGCTTGTTCCCAGGAAACTCTTGATCTTGAGATTTTGTTTGATCCATTTGAAAAAGAGTTCAATCTGCCACCGTTGCTTATAAATTCCGGCTATCGTTGACGCCGCGAGTCGGAAGTTATTGGTGATGAATTGATACGTCTTGTCCGTCTCTTCATCGTAAAATTCATGATGAACGTTTTTATTCGATCCCTTGAGCGTGATTTCTCCGGCTGGCTCCCAATCGCCGTTGCTCCATACTTTGGTGATGAACCCTTGGGCATTGTGTTCACGCATTGCCTGTTTTGCCGCCGTCAGAGAGTGGAAATCCTCGCGGTAATCGGTTTCATCATTGATCACGGTATATATTTTCATCTTTTGCTCCGGTTGAGCCAAGGGCTTTCGCCCTCGGCGTAGGTTGGCGGTTATTTGCAGTCCCGTGCGTATTTCAGCGCATTCTCGATTCGGATGAGCCGTGCGCGTTCGCTTGTCATCCGTGAGGTGTATCCGGGTCGGTCATCGGCGGTATGCTGCATCCATTGGTCGATGTCGATCAGCATTTCGTTGATTTGCTTCTGGATGTCCATGCGCTTCCAGTCCGGCTGTGCTTCGAGGGTTGTCATTTTGCGTATCTCCTTATGGTTGTTTGCTTTGAGCATACAATGCCATGTATTTGTGTTATATCCACTTGATTATCAAGACATATCGAAGATAAAGCTAAGAAAGAAGCGGGTGGTGGCGGATCGAAGGTTAGACCCGAAAATTTTTCTAGATAAGCACGCAAAGATTTTCATAAAAAAACCGAAAAAGGCGGACCAAACGCCAAAATTGATTTGATATACACGATGTCGGGTATCGGTTCGATTCATGGAGTGATGGCGAAAATAATGAGTTTTTTTCCGAAATGGGATTTTTAGGTTCCACCCCCATGCCATTTTTGGTGAATAAGGGAGTGGAGTGATGTGCAATCTTTTGCTTTTCTTCGATGATTGCGACGGTTTTTCGGATTTTTGGCAAAGAAATAGGACAGACATGAGGCGTAGCGGGTGCGCAACAGAAAGATTTTTTTGAAAAAAGTACCAAAAAAAGTGTTACACTCGCATTTTTTTTGCAGATATGCCCTGTGTGGACATCGTTCACGAAAAACGTGAAAAAATGCGATTTTTCTTTGAGATATACCGCACACTTTTGGATTCTCGGCAAAGAAACTGAATGGAAACACCGCCGTGCATAATGGCAATGACAAGGAGATTTAGGACATGACATAGCGTAACATCGGAACGAACCCGTTCGGCTGATACGGCATAAATCAGTCACAATCAATGTTTTTTACTTGCGCAGTTTCACACGGGACTGTCGCTGCGCAATCTTTTTGTCCCGAAATGATGGAGAAAATATGATTGACTCTAATGTACCGATGAACTATTTGAGTGCCGGACTATCTGCACTCCCGGCAGACCGGACGAAGAAATGCCCTCTGGGCAAATGGAAAGAGTGGCAGACTCGCATGCCGACACAGGACGAAGAACGGGCATGGTTTGCCAATAAACCGGATGCCATCTGCATCGTCTGCGGCAAGGTGTCCGGCAATCTGGAGGTGCTGGATTTCGACAACCACGGCGAACTGTTTCCGAAGTGGAAAGAGTCCATCCCTGCCGATTTGCTGGCGAAGCTGGTGATTGAACAGACTCCGTCCGGCGGATACCATGTGGCCTACCGCTGTTCCGACGAGGTTTGCGGCAACATCAAACTGGCGCAGGGTGTTCGCAACGATAAGACAGTAACGCTGATCGAAACACGCGGTGAAGGAGGTCTTGTACTCTGTGCGCCGACCGAGGGCTATACCATCCAAAGCGGCGATTATGTGAACTTGCCGCGGCTGACCACCGATGAGCGGGTAACGCTTCTCAACACGGCGTGGCATATGAATGAAGCCAAACGTGGGTCGCAACCAACGCTAAATGACATGCCGAACGGGTTTACCATGATGGAACCAAATCCATCCTCTTTCGAACAACGACCGGGTGACGATTTCAATATGCGCGGCGATGTTCGCGGACTCTTGGAACACCATGGCTGGCAATCCCTCGGCATCCAGCCGGACGGGAATGAATATTGGCGGCGTCCCGGTAAGGAAACAGACGGCAATTCGGCAACGCTCAAGGACGGCGTATTCTATGTTTTTTCGTCCAATGCCGCGCCGTTTGAAGGCAATCACGGCTATGTCCCGTTTACAGTATATGCGTTGTTGGAACATGGCGGAGACTTCGGCAAGGCCGCCGGATGCTTGCTGGAGAATGGTTACGGAAAGGCAATGGAAGTGGATGGCGGCATCGATTTCGAACCATTGCTGAATAAAATGAAGCCGAAAGAAATCAAGATGTTCTACACGGCATCTGAACTGCTGGAGGAATTTACGTCCATGAAAGAGCCGTTGATTGACGGGCTGCTTCGTCGCGAAGAAGTCATGAATGTTGTCGCCGCTCCCAAAATGGGAAAATCATGGCTGGTCATGCAGCTGGCACTGGGATTCGTCTGCGGTTGTCCATGGCTTGGGCGGCAATGTAAAAAATCCCGTGTGCTTCTGGTCGATAACGAATTGCATAAGGAAACGCTGTCCTGCCGTCTCAAGAGGGTTGCCGATTCCATGGGCATAGGATGGAATGACGAATGTATGAAAAATCTGGTCATCTATCCGCAACGCGGCTTGGAGAAGGATATGACGCATTTGCAGGCTCATTTGAAATCTTACACCGGCCAGCCGTTCGACGTGGTCATTTTGGATGCGCTCTACAAAGCGCTGCCAAAGGACGTCGACGAAAACAGTAACGGGGATATTACGGGCGTTTACAATATGCTGGATCAGTATGCTCAGAATATGAATGCGGCGTTCATTTTGGTGCATCACACCAGCAAAGGCAATCAGGGCAACAAGAACGTCACGGATGTCGGTTCCGGCGCTGGCGCACAGTCGCGGTCACCGGATACGCATCTGACGTTGCGTCCGCATCGTGAACCCGGCATCATGGTCGTGTCGTGCTGCGTTCGCAGTTTTCCGCCAGTAGAACCGTTTTGCATTCGACGCGATGAGAACAATCTCTGGATTCTTGAGCCGAATTGTAATCCAGAGGAATTGGACGGTAAAGATGGCTCTTTGAGCGACAGGGCGAAAAAGAGGCAAATGACCGTGGAGGATATTGCTGGTACCATTGAAGAAAACATGGATGCCTTGGTGTTGCCAAAACCCAAGACGCTTTTGGTGGAAACGATTCGGGACTATACGGAGTGTTCAAAGGAAAAAGCCGAATCTGCGCTTGAATTGCTTTGCGAACAACACTTACTGGAAATCCGTAAAGGTGACTCCGCAAAACACCAACAGGCAATGAAACTTTTTTTCCCGGGACAGAAATCATCGCGCTATCAAGCACCGGAGCATCCCCGCATTCTCTCTGGTGTCAAGGCAAGAAAAAACTGAAGACGCGCATATCATTTTTATATACTGCTTCCGCTCTCTGCGGAGCAGTTATAAAAATAGATTGCGTCAGCAAAATCTTTTGATTTTATACTTCCGCTTACTATTAAGGGCTAACGAAAGATTGAAAAAACGGAAGAATGCTGATAATCAGTGTGTTGAGACATCAACAAAAAACATGCGTCTGGTGGTGCGAAACAAGTCGTTTTGCTGCTTGTTTTACCGACGGAGAAAACGAAAAAACGAAGGAGTGTTAACCATGTGGAACGTAAAATGCAAGAATGCCAAAGGCAAATGGATTCTGCCAAATCGGTATAAGAAGAGACTGGCATGGAAGAAAGACAAAAACAAGTGCGCTTCAGTGATGGCTGGCGAGTCCGTTGTCAAGCCTGTTGTATGCCGCCGTCAGCCCGGTAAAGATGAACCGCTGGCATTCTGCGCCGATTGCCAGGAATGGACGCCCATGCAATGGCTTCCAAAAGCGGAACGCGGCAAGAAAGTCGAGCAGTGGTTTCTATGTGAATACTGTCATGGCCGAAAACTAACGCTGCGGTATTTGTCTTGCACAGCGTGACACCACAGAGTCCGCACAAGGGCATCGGCAGGGTTGGAAATCGAAAGGTACTCCTTGGCCTCGATTGAGATAGAGGGCGGCGGAAGGAGTCGGAAGGCGTAAGATACGTTCCGCAAGCGTCCGGGAATATTTTGAAGTGCCTACAGTCGCTCGGAAATGAGCGCGCGACGCACGAGAACGCGCAAGGCAGATCGTCGGTCAGATAGCGGCTCTGCCTCCGCACAGGAGGGCATCCGACATTATCAAAAGGTACTCCTGCCGACCTTTTCTCATGGAGGGCGGCGGAAGGAGTCTATGTGCTAAATTTAGTTGGTTGCGGAGCGATATAAATTTTTAGCATTACGCAAGCCGGAATTTGCCCTTCTGCCCGGCCTTGACGATGCGCGGCTGTTCCTTAGTCGCCATCTCGCGGAATATAGCGCCGTAGAGCGTCTGTTCGGGCGTTTTCGCGCCGGTTGGCGTCCACAGCCCCAGCACGATAGCTTGTGCGGCAATCTCGCGGGTGTTGAGCGGTTGTTCGCTTCGGCGCAGGACTTCCACTGCCGCATTCATGAGGCTTAAATGCTTTGCCGTCGTTTCCTGCTTGCAGGATTCCGGGATAAAATTTGGCATTTCATCGGCTTTCGAAATCTCCGGCACGACAGGCTCGATCAGCGGGATTATTATTTTCTGTGCGGGTTCAACCGCCGACACGGCATCCGGCACTGCTTCAATCCGACGCACCGTGAATTCTTTGCCTGCTTTATTGCGGACGCGGTATGCTCCGTTCTCCAACGCTATGACTTCCACTTCGATTGCATTGCGACCGACTCTGGCGATTGCCTTCGTCCCGACTGTGATGTTTCCGATTGCCATGTTGACCTCCATTGGTTTGGCTTACGCATATCAAAAGCTCTCCATTGGCGACATAGCAAATCGAACATCAATTATTAACCGAACTTATTCAACGAAAGGAGTTTTATGGCTGAAAAAGTCAAATCAACACTTGATGATGTTGCTGAAATCATCCGTGCAGTCTTATTGCGGATCGCACAGGCGACACCCGGCAAGAATCCGGCATAAATATCATCATACATCATTGGATATTAAGCTATAACAACGCTTTTATATGGCACGGCAGAACCTAACGAAAGGAGTATCATGGAAACACGAAATACAACAGATGAATCGGTGCGGAGGCAGTTGCTGGCGCTTGCCGGGATGAGTCGTCCGCAACTCTGCGACAAATGGCGCGACTTGTACGGTGCGGAACCGCCCAATTCCAGCCGGGAATTTCTGCGGCGGCGTCTTGCGTATCGGGTGCAGGAACTATTCTATGGCGGGCTTGACCCAATGCTGAAAACCATGCTGACACCGGAGGCGACGCCCAGCAGAAAGAAGGTCGCCGATCTGCCGGACGGGGCGAAAATCTCGCGTGAATGGCACGGCAAACGATATGAAGTCACTTTCCGTGGTAACAAGTATGAATACGAAGGGTGTCTCTACCGGTCGCTATCCGGCATTGCCAGGGCGATCACCGGTACGGCATGGAACGGACGTGAATTCTTTGGACTCCGAAAGGGCAAATAATGGAAACGAAGATCAAACGATGCGCGATCTATACGCGAAAAAGCCATGAAGACGGGCTGGAACAGGAGTATAACAGTCTTGACGCCCAGCGTGATGCCGCCATGAATTATATTGCAAGTCAAAGGAGCAACGGCTGGCAGGCAATCGCTCCAAGTTACGATGACGGCGGATGGTCGGGCGGCAACACCAACCGTCCGGCACTCCAGCGATTGATGTCGGATATTCGTGCGGGACTTGTGGATATTGTGGTGGTCTATAAAATTGACCGTCTATCGCGTTCCCTGACCGATTTCGCGGAACTGCAAACGGAATTTGATAAGCACGGCGTCGCCTTTTGCGCGGTCACGCAGGAAATCAATACCAGCACATCGTCCGGGCGTATGATGCTCAATATCCTCATGACGTTCGCGCAATTTGAACGGGAAGTCATTGCCGAGAGAATCCGCGATAAACTTTCCGCGTCAAAGATGAAGGGAAAATATGTGGGAGGTCTGCTCCCGCTGGGGTATGACGGCGATTCCGAAACCATGCGGATCGTTGTCAATCCAGCTGAAGCGGAAACGGTCAAGCTGATCTACCATGAGTATTTGCGGAGCGGTTCTCCAAAGGCGGTTCAGCGGATGCTTGCCGAAAAAGGGTTGAAAACGAAGCAATGGACGTCGAAGAAAGGCATCCGGCATGGCGGAAAACCCATAACGCTGGCAATGATCCATGAAATTTTGCGCAACCCGATCTACATCGGGAAACTGCGCTATCGCGACAAGGTGTACGAGGGCGAACACGATGGGTTCATCGACCCGGATTTGTGGCGGAAGGTACAGGAATCTCTGGATGGCAACCGGCGCGGTTCGCCTCAACGCGCCAGCCGGGAGGTCAAACCCTTTGCCGGACTGATTTACTGCGGTCATTGCAATGCGCCGATGTTTACCGGAGTCGCGGTCAAGCCGAATGGCAGACGATACGCCTATTATATCTGTCTCCGCGATGACAAAAAGCCCAATGTGGAGTGTCCAGTGCATCGCGTTCCGGCAGAACCGTTGGAAAAACTGCTGCTGGGACAAATCGGAAAGATGTTTCACACGCCGACCATGCTTGCGAAGATTTGTGATGAACGCCTGTCACAAGTCTTGACCGCGCCGCAGGTCGGTCAGGCGCTGGAAGGCATTGCAACGGTATGGGCGCAGATGTTTCCGGTGGAACGCTATAAACTTCTCCACGCCATCATCAAGCGCGTTCTGGTGTTTGAAAACGAAGTACGCATCATCTTCGCGGCGGAAGGACTTTCCAGTCTGCTGCGTGAAGCCGGAATGGATTTCAGCATCGCTCCTGCCGACGGACAACTGGAAATGGACTGTACGCTCAGTATTCCGTGTCACTTGCGGAGAAGCGCCGGTCAGCTGGAAATCTCGCTCCCGGAAGAAATTTCCGAAACGGCCTCGACACCCATCCGCAAGGCACTGGTTCAAGCTCACCAAGGCATGGAGCAATTGGTGACCGGCAAGGCATCGACCATGCGCGAAATTGCGGATGCGCTGAAAATGGATCGTTCCTTTGTAGCACGGACGCTTCAACTGGCAAACCTTGCGCCGGATCTGATCAAAATGATTTGGAACGGGACTGCGCCGGATTCGCTGACGCTGGACAAGCTGCGGCGCGGCATCCCGGAGAGTTGGGAGGAACAGCGCAAACTCTTCCTTGCGTAAGGGTATCGAAAGGACGCATATATCGTATTATTGACAAATGGACAGCATGACTTTTCACAAACCGGGGTGGTCACTTTGAGGTCGGATAAAGAGCGGGTCAAGTCCCGCCCGGATTCTGTAAAACTGAGAGAAACTGCCGATTTGAGAAAACGTGCCGTGCATCCCATCGCAAAGAGAGAAAACAATGATGGTCGTTTTGAGGTGGATTTGATGGGTAAAAGGCAACAAAAAAGCCGCTCGGATGAGCGGCGTATAAACAAAAATGGTGGAGCATAAGGGATTCGAACCCTTGACCTGTTGATTGCGAACCAACCGCTCTAGCCAACTGAGCTAATGCCCCCTGATCATAAATTGAGAAAAAACAATATAAAGCCAGCAAGAAAAAT